>JAEWEH010000042.1 GCA_023389535.1 Pseudomonadota bacterium | reverse complement strand
GGGCACAACTGCCTGTACTATCTGCGTTCGGCAGCGGCTCCCGCCTGGAGCTTCGAGCCCGTCAAGCGGCCCGGCGAGCGTATAAGCGTGGCGGTAAAGGGTAATTTCTGCGCCAACAACAGCGAAGCATTGCGAGGCGTCGTCATGGCGGACCAGGGCATTGCGCTACTGCCCGATTTCAGTGCGCACGACGATGTCGACGCGGGCCGGCTGGTCGAGCTGCTGCCTGGCTGGAAACCGGTGGGTGTGTTCGGCGACGCCATTTATGCGATACGGCCCTATAGCGCCTACGTGCCGCGGGCGGTGCGGGCTTTCGTGGAATACCTGAAGCGGGAGCTTCGACCCGCCTGAGACCCTGCTCGGCAAGTGATGCTTGAATCCGGATTCAGAAGGTGATGGAAAAGCCGCCGTCAACCACCAGGATGTGCCCGTTGACGTAGGACGCGGCCGGAGAAGCCAGGAATACCGCGGCGCCGGTGATTTCCTGCGGCTGGCCCCAGCGCCCCATGGGATTGCGGCCGATTACGATGGGGCCCTTGACCGGATCGGCCGCCAGCTCGGCATTGCTTTCCGTGGCGAAAGTGCCGGGGGCGATGCCGTTGCTGGTAATGCCGCGCGCGCCGTATTCAACGGCCAGGGCGCGCACCAGGCCGGCCAGCCCCTGCTTGGCAATGGGATAGATCGAATCGCCTGGGCGTGCGAGCTCTCCCGCGATGGAAGTCATGGTGATGAAGCGCCCCGCAAGGCGGTGCTCGAGCATGCGCGCGCCAGCAAGGCGCGATAGGTTCACCGCGCTGACCAGGTTGATGTTGATCAGCTCCTGGATTTCTGTCAGCGATGCATCCGCCAGGTCCTTGCGTATGCGTATGCCGACATTGTTGACCAGGATGTCCGGCACGCCCGCAAGACGGCATAGCGCATCATAGGCCTGTTCCTGATCGTCAAGAATGCCGATATCCTGGACGAACGCATGGGCCTGATGGCCGGCCGCCCGCAAGCCGGACACGGCATGTTCCACCCGGCCGGCATCGCGCCCGTTGATGACGACGCTTGCGCCATAGGCGGCGTACGCCTGGGCGATGGCCAGGCCCAGGCCCTGTGCGGAACCGGTGATCAGGGCCCGCTTTCCCCGCAGTGAAAAATCCGGGCCGCGGACGTTTTCCGACATATCGGCGTCCTTAATGTTAGCTTGCAGCGGCCACATGTTGGGCGGCGGCATTGCGCCCGGACAGCCATACGCGCATGCAGTCGCCCGCGCGCTGGCGCAGATAGCTTTTGGCATCGCGGCATGCTTGTTCCAGCGTGATGGGCCCCGGCGCGAGGCTGAACGCGGCGGTGATGCCCACCTGATACAAGGCTTCATAGCCATCGCCCAGCGAGCCGACGATCGCCAGCACCGGTATGCCCTGGCGACTGGCATAGCGCGCCACCCCGGCGGGAGTTTTTCCCAGCAGGGTCTGGGCGTCCATGCGCCCTTCCCCGGTAAAGACCAGATCGGCGCCTTGCAACGCGGCGGCCAGGCCTGATAGTTCGGCGACCAGTTCCACCCCCGGCCGAAAGCGCGCCGAAAAGCACGTCTTGATGGCGAAGCCCAGACCGCCGGCGGCCCCCATGCCGGGCACATCGCGTTCGTCTTTACCAAACTGCCGGGCGCAGACATCGGCGAAATGCGCCAGTGCAGCGTCCAGTTGCTCAACCTGTTCCGGGTTGGCGCCTTTTTGCGGCCCGAAAATGGCGGAAGCGCCGCGCTCGCCGCACAGCGGATTATCCACATCCACGGCGATCTCGAATTCAACTTCGCTTAACCGGTGATCGGCGTCGTCGGTCGAGATGCGGTCGAGCATCTTCAGCGCCGCGCCGCCTGCGGGCAACTCGTGCCCATCCCTATCCAGCAAGCGCACGCCCAGTGCCTGCAGCAGGCCGGCGCCCGCATCATTGGTGGCGCTGCCTCCCAGGCCAATAACGATATGGGTGGCGCCGGCGTCCAGCGCTTCCTTGATCAACTGCCCGACGCCATAGCTGCTTGCCTGCAAAGGCTTGCGCTCTGCAGGCGGAATCTGTTCCAGCCCGGCAGCTGCCGCCATTTCGATAAAGGCGCGGCCTTCACCCAACCAGCCCCAACTGGCATCGCAGGGGTGGCCATTGGCGTCCTGCACCCTGGCCTTGCGGCGTTCGCCACTGGTGGCTGCCAGCACGGCATCCAGTGAACCTTCACCGCCATCGGCCATGGGGACACAGACCGTGATGGCGTCAGGGACGACATCGCGTACCCCCTCGGCAATGGCGCTGGCCACCCCCGCGGCGCTGAGGCTTTCCTTGAATGAATCCGGAGCTATGACGACACGCATGAATTCATCCCCTGCTTAATGCCCAACGACATTGCGTGGCGAGCCTTGGTGAAAGGCCTCGATGTTGTCGACAAGCTGATCGGCGAGCGTCTGTATGGCTTCTTCGCTGGCCCAGGCCACATGCGGCGTCAGGATGAAATTGGGAAGCGCCAGGAGCTGCACCAGCGGATGATCATTTTGCGGTGGCTCCGGCGTCGTGACATCGAAACCCGCCCCGCCGATCTGGCCGGACCGCAATGCGTCGCCGAGTGCGGCCTCGTCGACCAGGCCGCCCCGCGACGTGTTGATCAGCAAGGGCTTGCGCTGCATCAAGGCGAACTCGGGTGCGCCAATCAGGTTGCGGGTACTGTCGTTCAAAGGGCAATGCAAGGTGATGACATCGCTTTCGGCCAGCAACTGCTCGAACGGGGTGTACAGCCTGCCCTGCCTGGGCGCGCCCTTGCGCCCCGCGAACAGTACCTTCATGCCCAGCGCCCGGCCTATGCCAGCGACAGACTGGCCCAGGGCGCCTTCACCGATGATACCCAGCGTGGAGCCCGCCAAATCTTTGATGGGATAGTCAAAATAACAGAATTGCTGGGCCTCGTGCCAGCGGCCCGCCTTGACGGATTCGCGATAGGCCACGATGCTGCGTCGCAATGCAAAAATCAGCGCGAACGTGTGTTCGGGTACGGAGTGCACGGCGTAACCGCGTATATTCGACACCACCACGCCTTTTTGCGCGCATGCCTGCAAATCGACGTTATCGGTGCCGGTGGCGGCGACTGCCACCATCTTCAGCCGGCCGGCCTGTTCGATGGCCTCGCGCCGCACAGGTACTTTATTCGTGATGACAATATCCGCGCTGGCAATACGTTCCGCGACCTCGTCGCGGTGGGTACGCCCGTATACTTTGAGCTCGTGCTTGAACGACAATGGGCGCAGCGTGGTTCGCGGGGAAATCGTATCGCGATCCAGGAACACAACCTGCAGTGATTCTTCAGCCATTAAATATCCTTGTGACAGTGCGGCAGCGCAATTGCGACAATCCGATATAGTAATGGGAATACTCCTTTGCTGAAACATTGCAGCACAGCCAGCCCGATGGATGACCATACTTATGCCACCTAGAAGATACTCGGTTCAGGATTTTTTTCGTAACCCGGCGCGGGGTTTTTTCCGCCTCTCGGACGATGGCTCGATGCTGGCCTTCATGGAGCCGGTCAGCCTGGATGGCAAGCCGGCGCGCATGAACATCTTCGTACAGGCTCTTGAAGGCAGCGCTCCGCAAGGGGACCCGCGCCGCCTGACGGCGGAAACCGAACGCGATATCGCCCAGTTCTTCTGGAAGGGATCCGATACCCTGATCTACGAAAAGGACTTCAACGGCGATGAGAATTTCCACGTCCTTGCCGTCGATGCGGCCACTGGCGCACTGACCGACTTGACGCCCTTCCAGGGCGTACGCGCCGGCATACAGGATGATCTGCAAGACGACCCGGACCATGTCCTGATCAATCATAACGGCCGTAATGCCGAAGTCTTTGATGTTTACCGGGCCAACATCCGAACCGGCGAACTGACCCTGGTGGCCGAAAACCCGGGCAACATCGTCGGCTGGCAAACGGACCACGAAGGGCGAGTACGCCTTGCCGTAACCAGCGACGGCCTGCACACGACGCTGCTGTACCGCGACAATGAGCATCAGGACTTCCATCCCATTATCACCACGGATTTCCGTACCACGGTCAATCCGGAATTTTTCTGTTTCGATGGCCCCTCGTTCTACGCCTTGAGCAATCGCGGACGCGACTGCCTTGCCTTGGTCACCATAGATCCCGCTCAACCCGATAAAGAGCTTCCCGTGTTCCAGGCCGACGGCTATGACTTGGACGGCGCGGGGTATTCGCGCCTGCGTAAAGTACTGACCGTTGCAGTCTTCCAGTCCGACAAGCCCGAATATCATTTCTTCGACGATGTAAGCCAGCAACGCTACGAGCGCATACGCGCCCAGTTGCCGGGTTACGAAGTGTCCTTGCAAAGCAGCACGCGCGATGAAAACAAATACATTGTCGCCGCATATAACGATCGCACGCCGGGCAGCCGCTATATCTACGATGCCTTGAACGACACCCTGGACAAGCTTGCGGACATCAACCCCACGCTGGCCGAAAACGACATGGCCCAGGTCCTAGCCATCTGCTATCAATCACGGGACGGGCTGGCCATACACGGCTATCTGACGCTGCCCGTGGGCCGCCCGGCACAAGGGCTGCCCTGCATCGTCAATCCACATGGCGGTCCGTGGGTGCGGGACAGCTGGGGCTTCAATCCAGAGGCGCAGTTTCTGGCGAATCGCGGTTATTGCGTGCTGCAAATGAACTACCGCGGCTCAACGGGTTACGGACGCAAATTCTGGGAAGCCAGCTTCGGCCAATGGGGCTTGAGCATGCAGGACGACATCACCGACGGCGTGCAATGGCTGATCGACCAAGGCATCGCGGATCCCGCAAGGATCGCCATCTATGGCGGCAGCTACGGCGGTTATGCCACGCTTGCCGGCATCACCACCACCCCGGATCTCTACGCGGCAGCCGTGGACTATGTCGGCGTCTCCAACCTGCTGACCTTCATGAACACGATACCGCCCTATTGGAAGCCCATGCTGGTCAAGATGCACACCATGGTGGGCAATCCCGAAACCGACCTGGATCGGCTCAAGGCCACGTCGCCGGCATTGAATGCCGACCGCATCAGGACGCCTTTATTCATCGCCCAGGGGGCCCATGATCCGCGCGTCAACAAAGACGAAAGCGATCAGATGGTTGCCGCCCTGAAGGCGCGCGGCGTCGATGTCGAATACATGGTCAAAGACAACGAAGGGCATGGTTTTCATAATGATGAAAACAAGTTCGAATTCTATGAGCGTATGGAAGCCTTTCTTGACCAGCATCTGCAGCCTGATCAGGCATCGCCCAGTCAGGCATGATCAAGGCGTCCTTCTTCGGAATCCAGGATGCCGCCGCAGCATAGGGTAGCCTGAACCGCAGACGCACCGAGTGTCTTTCAATATCAAGGAGAGTATTGCATGAAGCTTTATTATCTGCCGGGCGCCTGCCCTCTTGCCTCGCACATCGCCCTGGAATGGATAGGCAAGCCTTATGAAACACAGGAAGTCAGCCGCGAGGAAATCAAGCAGCCGGCTTACTTGGCGCTCAACCCGCTCGGCGCAGTGCCTGTGCTGGTGGATGGCGATTTTGTCCTGACGCAAAGCGCTGCCATATTGGAGTACTTGGCCGAACTTTCGCCCGAGGCCGGGCTGATGCCAGACACCCCACGCGAGCGTGCCGAGGTCCGGCGCTGGCTGGGCTTGTGCAATGCCGATCTGCATCGCACTTTCGGGAATATCTTCGCCGTCAAGTCGCTTGCCAGCACCGAGCAGTTCCAGGAAGAACTGGTGTCGAAGTCGTCGGCCAAGCTGGTGCAGTTGTTTGGCGTGGCGGATCAGCAATTGCAGGGGAAGGAGTGGGTAGCGGGGACGCGTTCGGTGGTCGATCCTTATCTCTACACTTTGCTGCGCTGGGCCAAGGGCAAGAACATCGATATCGGCAACATGCGCAATCTGCAGGCTTTTTATGAGCGCATGGAGGCGGATGCCGGCGTGCAGGCGGCTTTGAGGGCGCAAGGCCTGGCCTGACGCTGCAAGCCGATGCCCGCGGCGGTAGGCGGCTCACGCTTCGGGGGCTCTGCTGACGCGGGCCGGGACGGTTGTAACGCATGGTTCTATTGACGCGGGCCGGGATGGTTGTAACGCATGGTTCTATTGACGCGGGCCGGGTGGCGGGGCCGGGTCTTGCTCCTCGTGTC
>JAEWEH010000026.1 GCA_023389535.1 Pseudomonadota bacterium | reverse complement strand
GTCAACGTCATCCAGGGCGAAGCCACCCTGAATCAGGCACTGATTCGCGACAAGCAGCTGGAAAACCTGTTCATCCTGCCCGCCTCCCAGACGCGCGACAAAGACGCACTGACCAAGGAAGGCGTGGCCAAGGCCTTGAAAGAACTGGGAGAAATGGGTTTCGAATACATCGTCTGCGATTCGCCGGCGGGGATCGAAACGGGTGCGCTGATGGCGTCGTACTTCGCCGACGACGCCCTGGTCGTGACCAACCCTGAAGTCTCGTCCGTGCGCGATTCGGATCGCATCCTGGGCATCCTGTCGGCCAAATCGAAACGCGCCGAAGATGGCGCCGAGCCCGTCAAGGAATATCTGCTGCTGACCCGCTACAATCCCAAGCGCGTGGCCGAGGGCGAAATGTTGTCGCTCAAGGACATCGAAGACATCCTGCGCATCAAGCTGATCGGCGTCATCCCGGAATCGGAGTCCGTGCTGCAGGCCTCGAACCAGGGGATACCTGCCATCCATCTGCGCGACAGCGATGTCGCCGCTGCCTATCAAGACGTCATCGCCCGCTATCTGGGCGAAGAAAAGCCGCTGCGCTTCGTCGAGTACGAGAAACCTGGCCTCTTCAAGCGCCTGTTCGGAGGCAAATAATATGTCCTTTCTGTCCTTCCTGCGCGGCCAGAAGAAAACATCCGCAAGTGTTGCACGCGACCGCCTGCAACTCATTCTGATCAACGAGCGGGGGGACGGCGTCACTCCCGATTATCTTCCCCGGCTGCAAAAAGAACTGGTCGAAGTCATTTCACGCTACGTCAAAATCAACCCGGACGACATCAAGGTCAACCTCGACCGCCAGGACTCGCTGGAGATCCTGGAGGTCAAAATCGAAATGCCCCAGCCCGAAGGCAACTGACCCGCGCGGCGGCGCGTGCGGCAGCTCGCGGCCAGCATGCCGCGAGCGGGTTCGGGAAGATCACCAGCCATAAAAACGCGGCCATGACTCGGTGCTGCCGTCCGGCCATACTGCGCGGTATTCGGGATGTTGTGCACCGGTCGCGCAAGCGTGATTGGGCAGAATGCGCAAACGCGTGCCGATTGGAAAGCGCTCGGCAATGTGGTGGTCCGGCTCACCGACGCGTGACAGAATCCCGTGTTCCTGGTTGGCGCTGCTTAGAATATAGCCCTCCAGGATGCTCCCATCCGCCGAACAGGCCTGGCCCAAGCCGAAGTCATGCTTCTGCTTTTGCGTGCCGCGGTCACGGCTCATGGCCATCCAACCTGCATCGACAATAGCCCACCCTTTTTCTTCCTGATGGCCAATGACGGTCGTGAGCACGCTCAAGGCGATCTCGTCTGTGGTGCAGACGCCCACGTTGTGCATGACGAGATCAAAGAACACATAGACGCCCGCACGCACTTCCGTCACGCCTTCGAGCTGCTGGGCCGTCAGGGCCGTGGGGGTGGAGCCGATGCTGACCTCGCGGCACGCAAAGCCGGCCGCCCGCAGTCTTTGCGCGGCCAACACCGCCCCGGCACGTTCCTGCTCCGAAATGGCCAGCAGGGCTTCGTGGTTGTCATAGTCATAGCTGGACCCCGCATGCGTCATGACGCCTCCCACCTCCATGCCGGCATGCTGCAGGACACGGGCAACTTCCAGCAGCGCGTCTTCGTCCGGCTTGATGCCGGAGCGGTGGCCGTCCGTGTCGATCTCTATCCACACCTCAAAAGCGGCATGATGCTGCGCGCCGAAACGGCCGATTTCACGTGCGGCGGCGATGCTGTCGGTGATGATCTTCAAGTCGCATCCGCGCTGGCGTAGCGCATGCGCCTGCTGTAGCTTGCCCGGCGCCATGCCGACCGCATACAGGATGTCCGACATGCCGGCTTCGAAGAACTGCTCTGCTTCCTTCAGGGTGGACACGGTAATCCCCTGGGCGCCGGCGGCAAGCTGCGCCCGGGCGACCGGCAGGCATTTGGCGGTCTTCACATGCGGGCGAAAACGCGCGCCAAGCGCGTCCATGCGCGCTTGCATGCGGTCGATGTTGCGCTGCATGCGCTGCATATCGATGAGCGCGCTCGGTGTGCTCAGTTCGTCAATGGTCATGGGCCGATTCCATAAGAACACGTGGTATCGCCTATGGTAATGGAAAACGCCTCGCCCCCTGGGAACCAAGCGGAACCCAGGGGGCGAGGCGTGTTGAATCGGTGCTGGCTGCGGACTGCGCTTAGCGGTTCTTGCCGACTTGGTCGCCGATAACGCCGCCGATCGCTGCGCCACCCACCGTGCCCAGCACCCCGCCACCGGTCAATACGGCGCCGGCGACGCCGCCCAGGCCTGCTCCCGTGACGGTGCTTTTCTGCCTGTGGCTCATGCCGTCCCAGGAAGAGCAACCGCTTACGGCGACGAGTAAAACTGCAACGGCACTGATCTTAGCTATGTTTGTCGACTTCATTCATATCTCCAAAAAACGCGAGCAACGGGCCATAAATTACCCGAATTTTCATGGAGATGCCACGCAATGTGAAAGGAGCTTGTTAGCTTAGGTAACTTTGTATCAAAGCTGGCCTAGATCGCTTTTATCAGTTCCAGCACCGCCTTGAACTGTGGATGGTTCGGCGTTTCGAGCCATTCGAACATGGCCATTTCGGAGGTAAGCGCTTCCAGCCCATGATAATTCCAGCGCGCCAGTGCCGCAGTCTGGTCCGGCGCGCGGCGCGACCCTATGCCGTCACTGACCAGCACCGGCGCGTAGCCCAGTGCGGCCAAACCCAGTCCGGTTTGTAACACGCATACGTGGGCTTCGGTGCCGATAAGCAACACATTGGTCCGCCCTCTGGGCAATTCAGAAAGGAAGTGAGTCTCGCGCGTCGCATCGAAATGCGTCTTGTGGATGACATGGTCCACCCAATGCGAAATCTCCGGGGACGTAGCCCCTATCTTGCCGGCACAGTGCTCGGTGGCGATAACCGGCACCCCCAGCAACTGGGCGGCGCGGGCCAGGCGCACCGCCCGGGCGACCAGGGCCTGGTTGTCGTCGATGGCCGGCAGCAAGGCCGATTGCATATCGACAATCAGCAGCATCGAATCATGGGTGCTCAGGACGGGCATGATTTCCCCCAGGGACTATGCTGAATTGCGGCGGCGGACGCCCCTGGTACGCAGGGACGCCGCCGTATTCATTGCAGTTGAAGCCTGATTACTTAAGCGCTTTATAGCGCAAACGCCTGGGCTTCGCACCTTCTTCGCCCAGCCGGCGCTTCTTGTCGGCCTCGTATTCCTGATAGTTGCCGTCGAAGAACACCACCTGGGAATCGCCCTCGAAAGCCAGGATATGCGTGGCGATACGGTCGAGGAACCACCGGTCATGACTGATGACCATGACGCTGCCGGCGAATTCCAGCAAGGCGTCTTCCAGCGCCCGCAAGGTTTCCACATCCAGGTCGTTGGACGGTTCGTCCAGCAGCAGCACATTGCCGCCAGCGATCAAGGTTTTGGCCAGGTGCAAGCGACCGCGCTCGCCGCCCGACAGCTTGCCCACGACCTTGTTCTGGTCCGCCCCCTTGAAATTGAAGCGCCCCAGGTAAGCGCGCGCAGGCATTTCGAAGCGGCCCACCGTCAGCAAGTCGGCGCCGTCAGAGACCGCATCAAAAACCGTCTTGTCGTCGGGCAAGGATTCGCGCGACTGGTCCACGAAAGCAAGCTTGACCGTTTTGCCCAGTGTGACGGACCCCGAGTCCGGTTGCTCCTTGCCGGCGATCATGCGGAACAACGTAGACTTGCCAGCCCCGTTGGGACCAATGATCCCGACAATGGCGCCCGCCGGAACCTTGAAGCTGAGATTGTCGATCAGCAGACGGTCGCCGTAAGCCTTGCTGACGTTCTCGAATTCGATGACCTCATTGCCGAGTCGTTCGGCGACCGGAATGAAGATTTCCTGGGTTTCATTGCGCTTCTGGTATTCGTGCGAAGACAATTCCTCGAAGCGGGCCAGACGCGCCTTGGCCTTGGCCTGGCGGCCCTTGGGGTTTTGCCGCACCCATTCCAGCTCTTTCTTGATGGTGCGCTGGCGGGCGGATTCGGTGGCCTCTTCCTGCTTCAGCCTGTCGTCCTTCTGTTCCAGCCAGGAACTATAGTTGCCCTTCCAGGGAATCCCATGCCCGCGGTCCAGTTCCAGTATCCATTCGGCCGCGTTATCCAGGAAATAGCGATCGTGGGTCACGCCCACCACCGTACCTGGAAATTTCCGCAGGAACTGTTCAAGCCATTCCACGCTTTCCGCATCCAGGTGGTTGGTGGGCTCGTCCAGCAACAGCATGTCGGGCTTGGACAGCAGCAGCCGGCATAGCGCCACGCGGCGCTTTTCGCCCCCGGAAAGATTGCCGATCAAGGCATCCCAGGGCGGCAGCCGCAGAGCGTCGGCTGCGATCTCCATCTGGTGCTCGATATCGTCGGCGCCGGAAGACGCCGCCGCGGCGATAATGGACTCGAGCTCGGCCTGTTCCGTCGCAAGCTGGTCGAAGTCGGCATCGGGCTCCGAGTAAGCCGCATAGACCTCTTCAAGGCGCTTGCGCGCGCTGAACAATTCACCCAGCCCTTCCTCGACCGATTCCCTGACCGTGTGTTCGGGGTTCAGGACAGGTTCTTGCGGCAGATAGCCTATCTTGATGCCCGGCATGGGCAGGGCTTCGCCTTCAATCTCGCGGTCTATGCCGGCCATGATCTTCAGCAGCGTCGACTTGCCCGAGCCATTGAGACCCAGCACGCCTATCTTGGCGCCCGGAAAGAACGAGAGGGAGATATCGCGCAGAATCTGACGCTTGGGCGGCACAATTTTGCCGACCCGATTCATGGTGTATACGTATTGAGCCATATAACTAGCAAGTCACGGAAAAGAGTAAGAGTAAAAAGCCGATTGTAGGCGCTGTATGAAAATAAAGCGTCCGGGAGGGTGCCTTCGTTCATTCCATCCACACGAGCCGAGGCTGTTGCCCATCGGCACGCACTCGATTGCGGCCAGGCGACTGGGCGACACACTATGACGCTGCCGCCTAGCGACGCAGAATCACTTAAAATGGTCTCTTCTTCCCGTTGGCCACGGGGTCAAGCGCGACATGTTCGGAAAACTCTCATGACACCATCCCAAGACACACCCCTCGTCTTCACAGCCGACGAGCTTGATTTATTGGGCCGCACCGCCGATGCGCTGAGCGCCTACATGGGCAAACCGGTGCTGGCCGAAGTCATGGACGCCGAAGAAATGGGCTACGAGTGGGTAATTTTCGCAGTGCCGCTAGGCATTGAAGACGACATGGCGGAACATGTCGTCGTCCAGATCGGCGGCGCCGGGGCGCGGCTGCTGGGCAACACCGGCGGACTGCAACTTGCGGAAGGCGATGTCTACGATTGCGAATACCTGTGGGCCATACAACTGTCGGACCTGGAAGGCGTGCGCTTCATCAAGGTCGACCAGCAAGGTGACGAAGTCGCCTGGACCGAAAACCTGTCCGACATCCTGCCTTTCGCCATGCTGGATGATGCCGTAGCGCCGGATGAAGACGACGATAGCGACGATGATGATGACGATCCCTACGACATGCAGGACCACGACCCGCATCGCACTTTGCATTGAAGGGCGCCTGGTTCGGCATGCTGCGGCACGGGCTGCCGCGCTTGAATCGCAAGCAAGCCTAGCCCCAAGGCGCGGCCTGACGGCCGCCTGGCTTCAAGCGACTACGGCCCTCGCCCGGTCCCGCACATAAAGCAGGGCTCCGATCGGCCACATTACCCCGACCAGCGTGCGCGGCGCAATGCCCCGTAATGTCCTGCCCTTGGGCAAGGGCTGGTTGCTGTGCCGCAAATGCAGCGAGAAACGCGTATAACGCGCCGCCGCCATCAGGAATGCCTGCGGCCTATATCGGAACCAGGGCAGGCATTCAACCACAGTATCCTGGGCCAGCAGCCACAGCCCGAGGGCATGCTGCTGGCTTTCCTTGCCTTGGTTGGAAATCGAATCGCGGCTGTCGTGATAAACGCGAAATACCTGGTTCACAAAGCGCGTAAGAAAACCCGCCCGGGCAATGGCGCGCCACACCAGGCTTTCCGGCACGAAGCCCGCGAACTCTTCCGGGAAGGGGAATTGCAGCAAGACATCCGTGCGCAAGCAGCCGAACTTCTCGCCTTTGACATGATATTTGAACGTCATGTCCAGGGCGGTTGCGTCGAAGATGTCGCGCGGGTACATGTCCCCCACGATGTGGCCGTCTGGCCGCGCGCATAAGCCGGTAATGGCAACGTATTGGGACCGCTCCAAAGCGGGTATTTCCTTCCAGGCGCTGGCCATTGCATACAGCGCGTTCGTATCCAGGCTGTCGTCGCTGTCCAGCGCGACGACCAGTTCACCGTTCGCTTTCCTGACGCCTCGGTTGAAAGCTGTTTTCTTGTGCTGGTTTCTTTGCCACATGTAGTGGATCGGAAAGCTGGCCTCTTGCTGCCAGCCCATGACCATGGCGCGCGTGTTGTCGGTGGAACCGTCGTCCACGATCACCCACTCGAAATCCTGGAAGGACTGTTCACGCAACGATGAATACACTCTTTCCAAGGTGTGGGCCCGGTTATACGTAGGCGTAATAACCGTAAAAAGATGGCGCCAAGTGGACATGGTGGACTGACGTAGTAATGACTTATTTATTTATATTTTCCTAGCGCCATCATAGGCCAAAAAAAATCCGCAGACCGTGAATCTGCGGATTTCTTGCCAACCTTGCATTTGGATACAAGCGCTGGGCGTGGCGGCCCGAAGGCCCCGGTGTCAGGGCCTGATCAACGTGTGGCGTTCAGGCGCGCTTGACCTTTTCCAGCATCTTGAACACACCCTTGGGCGCGCGCACGAAAAGGCGCTTGAATGCCTTGCCAAGGCAACGGCGTTCCAGGGTGTTGCGCCGCGTGCGTTTGATTTCTGCCATGATGATCTCCGAGTCTTTACGTGCGAAGGCTCGCTATCAGGCGGGCCCAAAATAAATTAACCAACTATTATACTGCAAAACGCGGATGGAGCACAAAAGACCAACCACCGCCAACACGCCGCTGCGCCGCTTCGAAGAAAGATTATCATAGTGCCATGAGCTCAGAAATCCGCATATTCGGCGCACGCCAGAACAACCTCAAAAACCTCGATGTAGATATCCACACTGGCGAATTGCTGGTACTTACCGGTGTTTCCGGCTCGGGCAAAAGTTCGCTGGCTTTCGACACGCTGTATGCCGAAGGGCAGCGCCGCTATGTGGAGACTTTCTCGCCCTATGCACGCCAGTTCCTGGATCGCATGGACAAACCACAGGTGGATCGCATCGAGGGCATACTGCCCGCCATCGCCATCGATCAGGTAAACCCGGTGCGCAATTCGCGCAGCACCGTGGGCACCATGACCGAGCTGAACGACCATTTGAAGTTGCTGTTCGCCCGCCTGGGCCACCTGCACTGCCAATGCTGCGGCCGCCGCGTACAGCGGGACAGCGCACAGTCCATACAACAGCAGTTGGCGACGCTCGCCGGCGCCGAAGACCCGCGCCTGATCATCACGTTTCCTATCGTGATCCCGGCTAATTTCACGGAAGACGAAGTGCGTGGCTTCCTGGAGCAACAAGGCTACACGCGCGTCCATCATGAAGAAACCCGCCTGCACGCGGCGCCCGCCAGCAGTGGCAAGGGCAAAGCCAAGCGCGCCCCCAAGGCTGAAAAGCTGCGCGTGCTGCATGTGGTGCAGGACCGCTTCCGCTTCAGTTCGGCGGAGCCGCAGCGGGTCATGGAAGCGCTGGATACTGCCCTCAAGCAGGGTGGCGGCCACCTCGCTGTGTACGCCATGCCGGAATCGGGCGATGAACAGGCGCAGGAAACCGCCTGGCGATTCAGCAACCGCCTGCATTGCGCCCATTGCGACATCGAATACAGCACTCCCTTGCCCAGCACCTTCTCATTCAATTCACCGTTGGGCGCTTGCGAGGCCTGCCGTGGATTCGGCCGGGTCATGGGCATCGACTATGGGCTGGTCGTACCGGATGAAAAGAAGACGCTGCGCGGCGGCGCCATCAAGCCGTGGCAGACCGCAAGCTACAAAGAATGCCAGACCGAAATGGAACAGTACGCTCCTGCTGCCGGCATCCGAATGGATATTCCATGGCAGGATCTGGACGAGCGCGAAAAGCGCTGGGTCATCGCCGGCACGGACGACTGGAAAGGCGGGCCCAGCGCATGGAAGACGCAGTGGTATGGCGCGCAGCGGTTTTTCGACTGGCTGGAATCGCGGGCTTACAAGATGCACGTACGGGTACTGCTGTCGAAATACCGCAGCTACAATCCTTGCCCGGCCTGCGGGGGCGCACGCCTCAAGCCTGAAGCCACGCTATGGCGCCTGGGCGCCAGAACCGAAAGCGACGGCGACGGCCACTACCCGCGCTTCACGCCAGTGGGAGCCTCCTGGACCCGCGATCAATTGAACGCCATGCCGGGCCTGGGCCTGCATGACTTGATGCGCCTGCCGATCGAGCGGGTGCGCGATTACTTTTCCGACATCAGCTTCGGCAGCCGTATCGATGCCGCCATCGACTTGCTGCTGAACGAGGTCCGCACGCGCCTCAAGTTCCTGTGCGATGTGGGCCTGGGTTATCTGTCGCTGGATCGCCAGAGCCGCACGCTATCGGGCGGCGAAGTGCAGCGCATCAATCTCACCACGGCACTGGGCACCTCGCTGGTCAATACCCTTTTCGTGCTCGACGAACCCTCCATCGGCCTGCATCCGCGCGACATGCATCGCGTGGTCCAGGTCATGCACCGCCTGCGCGCCAACGGCAATACGCTGGTCGTGGTGGAACACGACCCTCAGGTCATGGTCGCGGCGGACCGTATCATGGATATCGGGCCCGGTCCGGGCGAGCGCGGCGGGCGCATCGTATTCGACGGCACGCCGGATCAGCTGCGCAATGCCGACACACTGACGGGCAATTACCTGGGCGGCCGTATGCGTGTCGAAGCGCCGCGCCCCATGCCGGTCGCATCGAACACACCCCGCCTGATCCTTGAAGGCGCACGCGCCAACAACCTGAAGAATGTATCGGCTTCCATTCCGCTGGGCAGGCTGGTATGTGTCACCGGCGTATCGGGGTCAGGGAAATCCACGCTGATCCAGGACGTGCTCTATCCAGCCATACTCAAGCAGCGCGGCAAGCCCACCGAAGCGCCCGGGGAACACGATCGCCTGTTGGGCGCGGAGCAATTGGCGGAAGTCGTCCTGGTGGATCAAACCCCCATCGGCAAGACCGCGCGCTCCAATCCGGCCAGCTATGTCGGCGCCTTCGATCCCATACGCAAGCTGTTCGCCGCAGCTCCGCTGGCGCGCGAACGCGGCTACACCGCGGGCACGTTCAGTTTCAACAAGGGCGACGGCCGCTGCCCCACTTGCGGCGGCACCGGTTTCGAACACGTCGAAATGCAGTTCCTGTCCGACGTCTACCTGCGCTGCCCCGATTGCGATGGCAAACGCTTCCGGCCGGAGATCCTCGAGGTCAAGGTCGAGCACCTGGGGCGCAGCGCCTCCATCGACCAAGTCCTGGACATGACCATCAGCGAGGCGCTGGAGTTCTTCAGCGGCTTGCGTGACGTGCAGTGGGGGCTGGCGCCGCTGGCTGATGTCGGGCTCGAATATGTGCGCCTGGGCCAGCCTGTGCCCACCTTGTCGGGGGGCGAAGCGCAACGGCTGAAATTGGCGGGACACTTGGCTGCGGCGGCGCGCAGCGGCATCTCGGCAGCCAAGGTCGCCAAGAAAGGCAGCCTCTTTCTATTCGACGAGCCGACCACGGGCCTGCACTTTGACGATGTGGCGCGTCTCATGCGCGCCTTCCGCAAGCTGCTGGCCGCGGGCCATTCCTTGCTCATCATCGAACATAATCTGGACGTCATCCGGGCGGCGGACTGGCTCATTGACCTGGGCCCCGAAGGCGGCGACGCCGGCGGCCAGGTCGTCGGCGAGGGCACGCCGGAACAACTGATGAACAACCCCGCCTCGCATACGGGCCGGGCGCTGGCGGACTACATTGACGCAATCGTCTACGAAGACAAGTCCCTGCAGGCCAAAGCGCTGGCGGAGCCGGTCCCTGCATACAGCCCTGACGCCGGCACGCCGCTGCAAAGCGTGGTCAATAAACGACGCGGCGGCGCCAGCAGCATCGACATCATCAATGCCCGGGAACACAACCTGAAAGGCATCAACGTCAGCATTCCGCGCGATACCTTCACGGTCATCACCGGCGTATCGGGATCGGGCAAGTCCACCCTGGCCTTCGATATTCTCTTCAATGAAGGCCAGCGCCGCTACCTGGAATCGCTGAACGCTTATGCGCGTGCCATTGTGCAGCCGGCCGGCAAGCCCGACGTCGATGCCATCTACGGCATACCGCCCACCGTCGCCATCGAGCAGCGCACCAGCCGTGGCGGACGCAAGTCCACCGTGGCCACCATGACGGAAATCCACCACTTCCTGCGCCTGCTGTACGTCAAGCTGGGCACGCAGATGTGCCCGCACTGCCACGTGCCCGTGCAGCCGCAGACGGCCGAGCAGATCGCCGCGCAAATACTCAGCCATTACAAGGGCCGTCATATCGGCTTGCTGGCCCCCCTGGTCACGGCGCGCAAGGGCTATTACACCGATCTGGCCAAATGGGCTGCCGGCAAAGGCTATTCGCATCTGCGCGTGGA
This sequence comes from Pseudomonadota bacterium, assembly GCA_023389535.1. GTDB lineage: Bacteria > Pseudomonadota > Gammaproteobacteria > Burkholderiales > Burkholderiaceae_B > UBA6240. The sequence goes on along the minus strand of JAEWEH010000026.1, from coordinate 2,076 downwards.
CGGCGAATTCATCCCGGTTGCGCCCTGGCCGCGCCTGGACCGCTATAAGGAACACACGATAGAGCTGCCGGTGGCCGATCTGCTGGTGGACGCGCGCGATGAACAGGCTTTGCGGGCCGCGATCCGATCGGCATTGGAGCATGGGCAAGGCAGCTTCAGCGTGTTGCTGGATGTCACCGCCGACTCGGCCGAAACGCTGGATGCGCGCCGCAGCGCCGGCCTGCACGCCGCGGCGGAGCAAAAGAGTTTTTCCGTCAAGCGGGCGTGCCCGGGTTGCGGCACGAGTTTTCCCGAGCCCGATCCACGCATGTTCTCGTACAACTCCAAGCACGGATGGTGCACCAGTTGCTATGGCACCGGGCTGCAGCTGAGCGGCTTCGATGCGGAACAGACAGGCGAAGAAACAGCCTGGAATGCCTGGTATGAAGGCGATGCGGAAACCTGCAGCAGTTGCCACGGCGCCAGGCTGAACCCGGTGTCGCGCGCCTTTCTCTGGCGTGGGCGTTCGATCGCCGAACTCGCGTCGATGCCTGTTTCTGAAGCCCAGGCCTTTTTTTCCGGCTTGGTCAGCCGGGACCGGGAAAGCGAAATCGCGCGCGACATATTGGCGGAAATCCAGGGCCGGCTGAATTTCATGCGCGAAGTCGGCCTGGGCTACCTGGTGCTGGACCGCGCAGCCCCTACGCTTTCCGGCGGCGAAGCGCAGCGCATACGGCTCGCGGCGCAATTGGGTTCCAACCTGCAAGGCGTGTGCTATGTGCTGGACGAACCCACCATAGGGCTGCACCCGCGGGACAATCAAATCCTGCTGGATGCGTTGGCCAAGCTGGAAGGCAATGGCAACACCCTGGTCGTGGTCGAGCATGACGAAGACACGATACGGCGCGCCCAGCACATCATCGACATCGGGCCGGGCGCCGGCGTGCGCGGCGGCATGGTCGTGGCGCAAGGCTCCGCGCAAGATCTGATGGACAACCCGCGCTCGGTGACCGGACGCTACCTCAAACATCCTTTGCAGCACCCTCTGGAGAAACGCCGCCCGGTACCAGCGGACCACCCCATGGTGCAGGTGCATAAGGCGCACCTGCACAATCTGCGCAATGTCGACGCCAGCCTCCCGGTCGGCCGGCTGACCGTCGTTACCGGCGTATCCGGATCAGGCAAATCGACGCTGGCGCGCGATGTCATGCTGAATAATGTTGCGCAAGCACTCTCGATCCGGAAAGAACCCGCATGGCATGGCTGCGTGGGCATCACGGGCTGGGAACAGCTGGACCGTGTGCTGGAAGTGGACCAGACTCCCATCGGTAAAACGCCACGCTCCTGCCCGGCCACCTATGTCGGGTTCTGGGATGACGTGCGCAAGCTGTTCGCCGATACGCGCGAAGCCCGCATGCGTGGCTGGACAGCGGCGCGCTTTTCCTTCAACACGGGAGAAGGCAGGTGCCCGGTCTGCGAAGGCCAGGGCATGCGTACGCTGGAAATGAGCTTCCTGCCGGATGTGAAGGTGTTATGCGATGCGTGCAACGGCGAGCGCTTCAATCGGGATACGCTCGGTATCACCTGGCGCGGCAAGAGCGCGGGCGAAGTGCTGAAGATGGAGGTCGACGAGGCAGTGGAGTTCTTCTCCGCGCACTCGCGGATATCCCGCATACTGCAGTTGATGCAGGACGTGGGCCTGGGTTACCTGACCTTGGGCCAACCCTCGCCCACGCTGTCCGGCGGCGAGGCGCAGCGCATCAAGCTGGTTACGGAATTGGCCAAAGCCCGGCTGAACGACGGCGTCATCAAGACGGGCCGTGCATCCCGCATCCCCCATACCTTGTACGTACTGGATGAGCCGACGGTCGGACTTTCCATGGCGGATGTGGAAAAGTTGATCCACGTCTTGCACCGCTTGGTCGCGGCCGGCAACACGGTTGCCGTCATCGAGCACAATCTGGACGTCATTGCCGAGGCAGACTGGGTGATGGACTTGGGCCCCGAAGGGGGTACGGGCGGCGGGCGCATCGTCGCTCAAGGGTCGCCCGAGCACTTGATGGAATTGAAAGACCAGTCTCATACCGGCGCGGTGCT
>JAEWEH010000024.1 GCA_023389535.1 Pseudomonadota bacterium | reverse complement strand
GGATAATGTGTAGCCGTCGGGTTTGGCACGTGCGGCTTCGGATGCCCCGATTGCCCCGCCGGCGCCACCCTTGTTCTCGACAACCATGGTCTGGCCAAGCTCTTGGCCCATGCGCTGAGTCACGATGCGGGCGACGATGTCGGTGGACCCACCGGGCGCAAACGGCACGATCACGCGTATGGGTTGCGCCGGGTAGTCCGCGGCATAGGCGGCGCCAGCGCTGGACAAGGCTGCAACGCCCGCGGCCAGGGCGAGTACGGCGAATCTTTTTCGGAATGTGGCCATGTGTTTTTTATCTCCGTATGAAATTGGTTCTAGAAACAAGCTGCTTGAATTTAAGATAAGCTCACTCATTCCAGAGCCGCAGAATAACAGGTATCACCAATGTCTGTCTTGAATTTCGCGGCGCTGCAGTGCGGCTGCCGGCTTAGAATGCAGCCTCTTTTCGCTGCACCTTTTCTTTGTTCAACACATGTCTGTCATCCAGCTAGTACTGCCCGACTTCCTGCTGATCGCTCTAGGGTGGTTGCTGTTTCATAAGTTGAAGTTTTCGGCCGAGTTTTTTCGCGGTGCCGAACAACTTGTTTATTTCGTCCTGTTCCCTGCCCTGCTTTTCCATTCCATTACTCAGACGCCGCTTAGCCTGGCTGGCGCATACACCCTGCTGCAGGCCACAGTAGGCGTGATGGCATTTGGCATTGCCATGGCATGGCTGGCCGTGCCGGTCCTGCGACCCGACCCCGTCGCACATGCATCGGTGGCACAGTGCGCTTATCGATTCAACACGTATATGGGCCTGTCGCTGGCCAGTGGCATAGGGGGCGCGGCCGGCCAAACCATCATGGCTTTGATCGTCGGCTTTGCCGTGCCCATTTCCAATGTGGCGGCCGTACATGGATTGGCCCGCCAAAATGGCGGCAAGGTCATGGGCGAAATCGCCCGCAATCCCTTCATCATCGCCACCGTACTGGCCTTGCTCTGCAATTTCCTTGCCGTGCCCATCCCCAAACCGGTAGATGTCACACTGGGCCGGCTGGGTGCCTGCGCGATCGCCATCGGGCTGATGTGTGTGGGGGCAACGCTTTCATTGCGCGGCGGCCGCGGCTACGGAAAGCTGATGGGCTGGGTCACGGCGGTGCGCTTGCTGATCACGCCGCTTGCAGCCATCCTGATTGCCTGGATGCTGGGCTTGTCGGCCATAGAAAGCCAGATATTGTTGCTATTTAGCTGCTTGCCCACGGCGTCATCGGCGTACGTCCTGGCAGCCAGGATGGGCGGCAATGGGCGTCTGGTTGCCGTTACGATGTCGGCCGGCACGCTGTTGTCGGCGTTGACCATTCCATTATGGCTAACCTTAGGTTCTTATCGATAGGCTCACGTTATGGAAGCAAATGACGCCCGCTTGGCGACTGTACGGATAGATTTGCCAGATGAAGCGGCCACCATCGCGCTGGCCGGGAAATTGGCGCCCATGCTGTGCGGCGCCCATCCCGCCCTGGGCGCCGCCAGCCGAGGCGGCCGCATACACTTGCGCGGTGACCTTGGCGCCGGCAAGACCAGCTTCGTGCGAGCCTTGTTGCGCGACGCCGGAATTACCGGTCGCATAAAAAGTCCTAGCTACGCCTTACTTGAAAGCTATAATCTTTCTAACTTATACTTCTATCACCTTGATTTTTATAGATTTAGCGATTCTCGTGAATGGGTAGATGCTGGTTTTCGAGAAATACTGGATAAAGAATCAGTGGTTTTGATCGAATGGCCGGAGCAAGCAGGCAGTCTGCTGCCGCCGCCCGACCTGGATATCCATCTTGAATACGCAGACGTTGGGCGGCACGCCAGCCTCACTGCCCACAGCGACAAAGGAAGATTATGGCTGACGACACTCGCTCTCAAACAGGAATCGCCCCCGCCGGCGCCTCGCGACGCCGATTGATCGCCACAGCGGGCACTTTGCTGGTCCTGCCCGTCATCCCATCGCTGACTCGCGCGGCCACCATTGTGGCGGTTCGAACCTGGCCGGCCGATGAATACACGCGCGTGACGCTGGAGATGGACAGCGAACTGAAGGCGCAACATTTCACGCTGGAAAACCCGGATCGGCTGGTTGTGGACATCGAGGGTCTGTCGATCAACTCGACGATCAATAATCTGGTTTCCAACATCAAGCCGAACGATCCCTACATCCAGTCCGTGCGCGTCGGCCAGAATCAGCCCAATGTCGTGCGCTTGGTCATGGACCTGAAGCAACCCATCGCCCCACAGGTGTTCACCCTGAAACCCATAGGCGATTACAAGTATCGGCTGGTGCTGGACTTGTATCCGAAGGTCGCTCAGGACCCTTTGCTGGCCATCATGAACAACGCCGATACTGACCCGCTTGCCGAAGTGTTGGAAGAGTTGGCCCAAAGCTCGGCTCCGGACGTTCCGGTGCCCTCGGTTCCGGGACAAAAACTGCCGCCTGTAGCCAAGAAACCCAGCGCGCCCATTGCCCCCCCGCCCAGCGCACCACAGCCGCGCCATAACCGCCCCATCCTGGTGGCTCTGGACCCCGGCCATGGTGGCGAGGATCCGGGCGCGATCGGGCGCAACGGTACGCGGGAAAAAGACATCGTGCTGAGCATTGCCCGCCGCTTGAAGAAGCTGATCGACGCACAACCCAATATGCGCGCCTATCTGACTCGGGACAATGATTATTTCGTGCCCCTGCATGTCCGGGTACAGAAGGCGCGGCGCGTCAAAGCCGATCTTTTCATCTCGATACATGCGGACGCCTGGATCAAACCCAGCGCGCGCGGCTCATCTGTATTCGCGCTATCCCAGAACGGCGCCACCAGCGCGGCCGCGCGCTGGATGGCCCAGCGGGAAAACGATGCCGACCTGATCGGCGGGGTGGATCTCGGGTCGCATAACAAGCAGGTCGCCCAAGTGCTGCTGGACCTTTCCACGGCGGCGCAGATCAACGATTCCATGCGCGTCGGCGACCACGTGCTGTCCCAAATAGGGAAAATCAATCGGCTGCACAAGAAAAGCGTCGAACGCGCAGGCTTTGCCGTGCTGAAGGCGCCCGATATACCGTCGATTCTTGTCGAGACCGCGTTCATCAGCAATCCCGAAGAAGAGCGCCTGCTACGCAGCCCGTCGCACCAGGACAAGATAGCGCAGGCCCTGCTGTCCGGCGTCAGCGACTACTTTGCCGCCAGCCCCGCGCTGGCCCGGCGCCAAGCCTGAAAGCGCCGCTCCCCGCTGAACGGCGGGCTCGCGCCGGCGCCATCGCTTTTCTTTCTTGCCGCCGCCATCTCATCCGCCGTGGCGGCGGGCAAGCTGGCGCTTGAGCAATTTCCAGGCGCCACCGACGATCACCGGCACGGCTGCGGCGCTGACGCCGACCAGCACGATGGTATTAAGATGTTCTTTGATGATCGGCACGTTGCCAAAGAAATAACCCAGTGTCACGAGGCCGCCCACCCATAGGACGGCGCCCGCTATGTTGAACAGCTGGAAGCGCAGCAGGTCCATGCTGGCCACACCGGCCACGAACGGCGCGAAGGTTCGGAAGATAGGCAAGAAACGCGACAGCACCAGGGTCTTGCCGCCATGCTTTTCGTAAAAGGCGTGGGTCTTGATCAGCGCTTTACGATCCAGATAACGAAAATTGCTGGAAAAAACCCGCGGCCCGATATAGCGGCCGATGGAATAATTCACCGTATTGCCCAGGACGGCTGCGGCGACCAGCAAGCCGGCCAGCCACAACGGGTCCAGCAGCCCGGAAGCACCGAAGGCCCCGGCAATGAACAACAGCGAATCGCCGGGCAAGAAGGGGAAGACCACCAACCCCGTCTCGCAAAATACGATCAGGAATAGCACCAGGTAGATCCATGCCCCGTACTGTGCCACCCATGCGCCCATGAATTGGTCTATATGGAGGATCATGCTGAAAAGGTCGGTCATGGCTGCTACCCGGAAAGTTAAGGCAATATAGCGCGATGTCCTGCGTCCACGCAAAACGCGCTTCAGGGCAAAGGCTAAAATTGGTCATGGAATGGGATTATCACAATGTCTGAACGCCGCTCTATTGCCCAACTGCCCGACCAGCTAATCAGCCAGATCGCCGCGGGCGAGGTCATCGAACGGCCCGCGTCGGTGCTGAAGGAATTGCTGGAAAATGCCATCGATGCCGGCGCGAGCGCCATCGAGGTCAGGCTCGACGGTGGCGGCATACGGCGGATATCCGTCAGCGACGATGGCTTCGGCATACCGGAATCCGAATTGCCTTTGGCCTTGACGCGTCACGCCACCAGCAAGATCACCAGCCTGGATGAGCTGGAATCCGTCGCCTCCATGGGGTTTCGGGGCGAGGCGCTGGCCTCGGTTGCATCGGTGGCCCGGCTTACGCTGACGTCGCGCACGGCACGGACCCCTCATGCGTGGCAAATGGTGCCCGGCGCGGCCCGTCCCGAACCGGCCTCAGGCGCCGTCGGAACCACCGTTGATGTACGGCAGCTGTTCGATCAGGTGCCGGCGCGGCGCAAATTCCTGCGGGCCGAAGCCACGGAATATGGC
>JAEWEH010000455.1 GCA_023389535.1 Pseudomonadota bacterium | reverse complement strand
ACACACCCCGATCCGGCCAGGGAGACACAATGAGATCTCGGCAAATTATCAGCAGGACGGGAGTTCAGGGCGCCAAGGGCGCCGTTGCCGCCGCGCGCGACTTGAGCGCTGCGGCGGGCGAGGACATGCTGGAACGCGGCGGCAATGCCGTCGATGCCGCGGTGGCCGCCGCTTTCGTGGCCGGCGTGATCGAGCCCATGGAAACGACGCTGGCCGGTTCGGGCTTCATGCTGGTCGGCCTGCCCGACGGGCAGACGCACAGCATCGAATTCGGCCCTCGCGCCCCGCGCGCAGCGCGTCCTGACATGTTCACATTGGACCACAGCCGCGACATAGACCGTGGGCTGGGCATTTCTGTAGTCGTCGGAGATGAAAACGTCCAGGGGGCCAAGGCCGCCGGGGTGCCGGCGACGCTGGCCGGCTTGATCGAAGGTCATGCCAGATTCGGGCGCTTGCCTTTGTCGACGATCATGGCGCCAGCCATCAAGGCGGCGCACGATGGCTTCCCGGCCGATAGTTATTTCGCGCTTGAAGCGCTGGAGCATATACACGCTTTGCGGGCCGACTCGGGAGCGCGGGCCTTGTTCCTGCCGAACGACTTGCCTCCTGTCAGCGCTCATTTGGGCGCCGCTACGCTAGGCCGGGCTGATCTGATACGTCAACCCGCTTTGGGACGCAGCCTGGAACAGATCGCAGAGCAAGGCGCCGAGGCTTTTTATCAGGGCAGTGTCGGCGAGGCTTTCCTGCAGACGCATCGAGAACGCGGCGGCTTGCTGAGCCGCGAAGACTTGGCCGCCGTCCGGCCCGTCGTCACCACACCGCGCCGCCTGCAATTCCGCGACTGCGAGGTCTGGGCGCCCCAGGCTCCTTGCGGGGCCGTGACGGAGTTGCAGATGTTGAATATCTGGCAGGCCTTGTATCCCGATGCGCCCCCACTGGAGGACAGCGCCGAGCGCCTGGACCACCTGGCGCAGGTCAGCTGGCATGCGTTCGCCGACCGCTACCATTGGCTGGCCGATGCCGACGTCGTCCCCGTCCCGGACGATGGTTTGCTGTCTGCCGCCTACGCGCACGAAATAGCCACGCTCATCCGCTCCGGGGCTGCGGCTCCGCGCAGCGTGCAGGCCGGCGAGACGCCCTGGAATTACTTTGCGCGCCACGCCGTGCATGATCCGTGGCCCCACCAGCGCCAAAGCGGCACGGCGCCGATATGGTCGCCGGCCGGCGGCACGGAACCGCCCGCCGGCACCACCCATGTATCGGTGGTGGACGGCCAGGGCATGGCCGTCGGCATTACACATACGGCAGCCAACCACTGCGGCGCAAAAGTGGTATGCGAACGGACGGGGCTGTTATTTGATGCCGCCATGGGTTGGTTCAACGCGCGTCAAGGCGCGGCAAACAGCATTGCGCCAGGCAAGCGGCCGTTGGCCAATATGGGGCCCGTGCTGCTCACCAGAGGCGGGCGCACGCTGGCGGCGATTGGCGCACCCGGCGGGCGGCGCATCATCAATGCAGTGGTGCAAGTGGTGCTGAATCTGGTCGAACGTGGGATGCAGCCCGCCGAGGCACTGCAGGCCCCCCGTATCGACGCCAGCGGCACGGCGCTGCTGGCATCCGAGCGCCTGGCGGATGCGATCTTGCCGCTACAGCCGGCGTATGGACCGGCCGTGCTCGTCAGCGAGCAACACCAGGGCTATGGTTACGAACTGGCCCGGCCGTCCATCGCCTTGCATGATGGCCGGATGGCCCATGCAGCGATCGATCCCTTCAGCCGCGGTTATGCACGAGGCCTCAATTGAAGCAGACGTCCATGAATTACACAGACCGGCCTTTCCCGCCCTCGTTGTGGCGGGCGACCGCAGTGCCGCCGCCAAGCACGCCACCTCTGCAGGATGATGCCAGCACTGACGTGGCGATCATCGGAGCGGGGTACACGGGCTTGTCGACCGCCTTGCATCTGGCCGAAGAAGGCATCAACGCGATTGTGCTGGACGCTGAACAGCCTGGCTGGGGTGCATCCGGGCGCAACGGAGGCCAGGTTATTCCTGGACTGAAGTATGACCCCGACGAACTCGTGAATCGCTTGGGCGCGAAGTGGGGCGAAGCGCTTATTCGTTTATCGGGTGGCGCGGCCGATACAGTATTCAGCCTTATCGATAAATATCGCATCGATTGCGATGCGGTCCGCAAAGGCTGGATACAGACAGCGCATTCGCCCAACATGCTGCGCATCATGGAGAAACGCGCTGCACAGTGGGAACGCCGCGGCGCGCCGGTGGAGCTGCTCGATCGCTCAGCGGTAAGGCGGCGCATCGGTGCAGGCGAATTCGCCGGCGGCTGGGTCGATTACCGCGCAGGCAGTGTCCAGCCTTTGAGTTATGCCCGGGGCCTGGCACATGCCGGGCAGGGCCTGGGCGTAAAGATACACGGCCAAAGCCGTGCGACACAGCTGGCAAAGACCTCGGGCGGCTGGCGCATTGTTACGGAACAAGGACCAGCGCTGACGGCCAAGCGTGTGGTCATTGCCACCAATGGCTATACCGACGGCCTGTGGCCGGGATTACGCCAGACGATATTACCGGCTGCCAGCTTCCTGGTTGCCACCGTTCCGCTGCCCGACGAAGTGGGGGCTGCCATACTTCCCGGCCGCGAAGTCAGCTCCGATTCGCGCAGATTGCTGGTGTATTTTCGGCGCGACGCGCAGGGCAGGCTGGTCTTGGGTGGAAGAGGGCCGTTTTCCGATCCGCGCAGCACGCTGGAATGGGCGCATATCGAGCGCGCATTGGAATTGATGTTCCCCCAGATCAAAGGCATCGACTTTGAATATCGTTGGGCCGGTCGCCTGGCGGTGACAGCGGATTTTCTGCCGCATCTGCATGAACCTGAACCCGGCCTGAACATCGCCATAGGCTACAACGGACGTGGCATCGCCATGGCCACGACCATGGGCAAGCTCATCGCGCAGCATATCGCCGCCGATGGCGCTGCCCCATTCGATTATCCGGTTACGGCAATCAAGCCCATTCCCTTCCATGGGCTGCAGCGCTTCTATATGGCGGCCGGGGTGGCATGGTATCGTCTGCTGGACTCTTTATCGTAATGCAGGCCGGGGCCATACTCAGTGGCCCGGGTGTTGCCTGGCGCGGCTTGCTGATATAGTCGATTCATGTACCGTCTTCATCAATAGGATCGCCAAGGGTAGCCGTGAGCCAGACTAAAGACATCGCTGTCATCGTAGGCAGCCTGCGCAAGGACTCCATCAACCGCAAAGTCGCCGAGAATCTGGTGACGCTGGCGCCTGATTCCCTGGCGCTGGAGATCATCGACATTGCACACTTGCCGCTATACAACCAGGACTATGACGACGATTCGCCCGAGGCC
>JAEWEH010000155.1 GCA_023389535.1 Pseudomonadota bacterium | reverse complement strand
TGATATGGCTGCGCAGCGCACGCACCGGCGTCCAGTCGTTGCCCAGGCCGCCCGCATACTTGGCAAGCAGGGCGTTTTCCTTGATTGCATCGTAAATACCCGCCAGGTCGTCGGACACGGTGGTCAGGTAGCAGGATGACAACTGGGAATGCAGTGTCCCGGAATTGAATAGGGTGGGCGTGGAGCTCATGAAGTCGAAAGACGACAGGACTTCGTAGAATTCGATGGCACGCGCTTCGCGGTCGATTTCATTCAGCGCCAGGCCCATGGCGACGCGCATGAAGAACACTTGGGGAAGCTCGATGCGGCGGCCGCGCAGATGCAGGAAGTAGCGGTCGTACAGGGTTTGCAGGCCCAGGTAGTTGAATTGCAGGTCGCGTTCGGCCTTCAGTGCCGAGGCCAGCTTGGCCAGATCGAACTGCCCCAGTTTTTCGTCCAGCAATTCGCCTTCTATGCCGGTCCTGATGAATTGCGGGAAGTAATCGGCATAGCGTTGCGCCATATCCGCTTGCGAGACTTCTTCGCCCAGCACTTCCTTGCGGATGGTATGCAGCAAAAGCCGTGCTGTGACCTGGCTGTAGGACGGATCGTTCTCCACCATGGCGCGTGCCGAAAGAATGGCGGATTTAAAGACTTCGTCCACAGGGATGCCGTCGTAGAGGTTCTTGACGGTTTCCTTCAGGATGGCATCGGTATCGATATGATGCGGCAGGTTCTGGCCGGCGTCGGCGATGGTGGCGCGCAGCAGGGCCAGGTCCAGGGGGCGCGTGACGCCATTGTCGATGACATTCAGCGTGCTGTGTTCGGGCGCTGCTTGCACAGGCGTCGAACGGGCGCGTTCCTGCGAACGCTTTTCCCGATACAGCACGTAGGCACGGGCCACGTCGTGCTCGCCGGAGCGCATGAGGGACAGTTCGACCTGGTCCTGGATGTCTTCAATATGGAAGGTGCCGCCGCTGGGGCGATTGCGCACCAGCGCGTTGACCACTTGAGCGGTCAGCGATTCGACCATTTCGCGCACGCGCGCAGAAGCGGCGCCTTGGCCGCCATTGACGGCGAGGAAAGCCTTCGTCATGGCGATGGCGATTTTGCCGGGCTCGAACCCGACCACGGCGCCATTGCGCCGGATAATGTGGAAGTTCCTCCACTGGTTGCCATGACCTGTGCTGGCGGAGGCGGGCGGATTCTGACGCGGGGCGTCCGGCCTGGATTCAATGGTCTGGGTAGTCTGCATGAAGGCTCCTGGGGCAAGAAGGGCATGCGCTTGCGCACGCATGGACAGCGCTGTGATTGATGCTGGGTTGCAAGCTACAGATTTGCTGCTGGGTATTGATAAATATCGGCTTTTTTAGCCATCGCACCACAATATATAGTGGTCGCTGGAAATTCTGGCACTAATTGTAGTGATTGCTCGCCGCCTAGGCAAGCGCAAAAAGGGCTTGATCTTTTGCTTTTTACCGGTTTAAAAGGCCTGCGAAAAGCCGGGAATCAGCGCCGGCTCAAGGCTCATCTGGGTTTGCCGCAAATGTAACCGTCGACAAGGGCCATCCCGGCCTTCGTCATAAAATTTGTTAACGTCTACGACGGCGGTCATGCAATCCGCCGGGCGGCGACGGCGCCGCGCGATCTCCCGGCATCGCGATATTATCCCGCGCTATCAGTCTGACGCGGCGGTTCAAGCACCATGTGCTTGCGGCGCCCTTGCCGTCCTACGCCGGGCGCCCGGTACGGCCGGCCGATCGAATGCGGTGCGCAAGCCCTGCAGTTTTTCCTGATAAGTGCGGACGTTGGCTTCCTTGACATGCCCAAAGCCGCGCACCTGCTGCGGCAAGTCGGCAAGCGCCAGCGCCAGCTTGAAGTTGCCCGCATTCAGGCGGTCCAGCATGGCGAGGACGGCTTGCCTGTATTCCGCAGCGAGACGTCTTTCCATCTTGCGTTCGGCGGTATAGGAAAAGACATCGAGCCACGAGCCGCGCAAGGCCTTGCAGCGCGCCAGGAGGCGAAACACGATTTCGGTGCGCGGACCGAACGTCATTTTGCGCGGGATGCCGGTACGGGGGTCACGCCTGGCCAGCAAAGGCGGGGCGAGATGGAATTGCAGGGTGAAGTCGCCTTCGAAGTTTTTCTCGAGGTCCTTGCGGAATTCACCATTGGTGAACAGCCGGGCCACTTCATATTCATCCTTGTAAGCCATCAGCTTGTACAGCGATTGCGCCACTTTGGGCGCAAGTCTTGGCCTGGCATGGGGGAATAGGGCGCGTTCCGCAGTCAGCACACGGTCGATGACGTCGGTATATTGCCTGGCGTAACGGGCGTCCTGGTAGTCGATCAACGCGCTGCGGCAGCGCTCCACCACCTTTTCCAGCGATTCGGGCGCGTGCACGGTAACGGGCCGTGTGTCAGCCAGCGCCACCAGCGCGTCGGGACGGGCCGCCGCCAGGCGCCCAATGCCGAAGGCCTGCTGGTTCTGTTCCACAGCCACTCCATTGAGCGCCAACGCGCGCTGTATGGCGGCGGCGCTGACGGGAATGCCGCCGCGCTGCCAGGCATAGCCCAGCATGATCATGTTCGCCATGATGCTGTCGCCGAATTGCCGTATGGCCAATTGATGAGCATCCAGTTCCCAGGTGTGGTCCGAGCCCGTGGTCTGGCGTATGGCATCGATCAAAGGGCGGGGGTCCAGTGCCACTTGGGGATCATGGGTGAACTCCGCGGTCGGCGCCAGATAAGTGTTCACGATCGTCAAGGTATGGCCGTGCAGTTCATCGGCATCAGGCGGCAGGCCGCCGGCCGCGTCAGGCCGGGCCACGGCCGGCTTCAGCGCTTGCATGGCCTCCGGCTTGGCGGCCGCGACCACGTCGCAGAAGATGGCCACGTCGGCCTGTTGCGGATCAATGCGCACGGCGCCGGGTGGGGTGGCATCGCCCGACAGCCGCACATGGCTGATGACCGCGCCGCCTTTTTGCGCAAGGCCGGTAATGTCCAGCACTGATGCCGCGCGGCCTTCCAGGTGGGCGGCCATGGACACGATCGCGCCTACTGTAATGACGCCTGTTCCGCCTATGCCCACGACCAGGATGTTGCACGCTTCGTCGTAAGCAGTGAATGCCGGCTCCGGCAGCGCTGCGATTTGCGCATGCAGCCTTTCGCGATCCGCGGGCTGGGTGGTGGCTTTGCGCAGCCGGCCGCCCAGCACCGATACAAAGCTCGGGCAGAAACCGTCGACGCAGGAATAATCCTTGTTGCAGCTGGACTGATCGATCGCGCGCTTGCGTCCAAATGGCGTCGCCACGGGCACCAGTGACACGCAATTCGACTGTGTGCTGCAATCGCCGCAGCCTTCGCAGACCGCCGTGTTGATGAACAATCGGCGCGCCGGGTCCGGGTAGGCGTTTTTTTTACGCCGGCGGCGCTTCTCGGCGGCACAGGTCTGATCGTGTATGAGTACGGTGACGCCTGCGGTATCGCGCAATTCGCGCTGCACGGCGTCCAGTTCGCGCCGATGATGGACGGTCACGCCCTGGGGCAACGCGATATGACGGTATTTTTCCGGCTCGTCGGTGGTCACCACCACCTTGCTGACGCCTTCGCCGAGCATTTGCTGACAGAGGCGCGGCACTGAAATAGGGCCGTCCACAGGCTGGCCGCCCGTCATGGCGACGGCGTCGTTGAAGAGAATCTTATAGGTTATGTTCGCCTTTGCGGCGATGGCTTGCCGGATGGCCAGGTAACCGGAATGGAAGTAGGTGCCCTCACCCATGTTCTGGAATACATGCGGCATGCGGGTGTAGCGCGACAGGCCCACCCAGTCTGCGCCTTCCCCGCCCATCTGGGTCAGTCCGGCCGTATCGCGGTGCATCCATGTGGCCATGTAATGGCAACCCACGCCGCCCAAGGCCTGGCTGCCTTCCGGTACTTTGGTCGAGCTATTGTGCGGGCAGCCGGAACAGAAATAAGGGCGGCGCGTAAGTGTCTGGACGGCCGTCGTCGCCGTCGCATGTATGGGCGCGACGCCATCGGCTTCGGGCAGCGCGATGTCGCCCGCCTGCCTCAGCCAGCGGCGCAGCACGCCGGTCAACAAGGCCGGGCGCAGTTGACCTTCTCTGGGAACCAGGACCTCGTGCTCCAGGTCGCGCTTGCCGGACACAGTAGGGCGCCGTGCCGCATTGAACAGCAGATCCTTGATTTGCCCTTCGATCAGACCGGCCTTTTCTTCAATCACCAATATATGGTCGAGCCCTTGCGCGAATCTTGCGAATGACGGTTCGTCGATCGGCCAGGTCAAGCCTATCTTCAGGTGACGCAGCGCGGGAAGCGAGCCAGGATGCTGGCGCGCCAGACGGCGCAGGGCGTCTTGGGCATCCAGGAAAGCCTTGCCGGTCGTGATCAACCCCAACCTGGCGCCAGGCGCCGGGTCTACGAAGCGGTCCAGGGAATGACGGGCTGAAAATGCCTTCACGGCCTTCAGGCGCGACGCCATGCGGCCCTCGACGGCAGGTGTCAGGAATTCCCTCGTACTGTATTCCAGCGAGCCCGCGATCGTATCATCGTCCGGTGTGGCCAGATCAGAGGGCGTGCGCAGTACAAAGGATCGCCCGCTTTCCACCGTTTCGGTCACCGCCTTGAAAGCGACCCAGGCGCCGCTATAGCGTGATAGCGCCCAGCCCCATAGTCCGAAGGCTTCATATTCTTCGATAGAAGCCGGGTTGACGATGGGTATTCCCCATGCGGATAGCGAGGTCTCGCTGGCATGCGGAAACGATGAAGAGGCGGCGGTGTGGTCGTCGCCCACCACCAGCAACACACCGCCGTGGCGCGACGCGCCCGCCGCGTTGCCATGATGCAGCGCATCGCCGGCGCGATCCACGCCTGGGCCTTTGCCATACCATAGGGCGAATACGCCATCGACTTTGCGATCGTCGCGCAGGCCCGCCTGTTGGGTGCCCATGATCATGGTCGCGGCAAGGTCTTCGTTGATGGCCGGCAGGAAGTCGACCTGATGCTGCGCCAATGATTGCTGCGCGCGCCACATGGCCAGGTCCACACCGGCCAGCGGGGAACCGCGATATCCGGTGACGAAACCGGCCGTATTCAATCCCTTTTCCCGGTCGGCCCTGCGCTGCGCCAACACCATGCGGACCAGCGCCTGCGTACCCGTGAGGAATATGCGGCCCGAGGTCGCGGTCAGGTTGGAATCCAGTCGGTATTCGGTATCGATGGCTGCGGCGGACATGACAATTCTCCATTCTTTCATGTCCCATGATAGGCTCCTGCTACCCTGTTTTTATTGCGATTTCATCGCGTAAAATCCCTAGATATTGAAATATTCATTTCTTGATAGGTGCTCGATGGACAAGATCGATATCAAAATCCTTGAAAGACTGCAGCAAGAGGGGCGCTCTTCGGCTCAACAGCTGTCGGAGCATGTCGGTTTGTCGGCGGCGCCTGTATGGCGGCGAGTCAAGGCGCTGGAACAGCAGGGCATCATCCAGGGCTACCATGCCCAGGTGGATCGCAATAAAGTCGGCCTG
>JAEWEH010000370.1 GCA_023389535.1 Pseudomonadota bacterium | reverse complement strand
GCCCCTTGCGGGGGCACGAAAAAGCCGCTGACTTATCGTGCAGCGGCTTTTTTTATGGCCGGGATCAAGATCCCGGGGCAGGCTCTGCCGCGATGCCGGCGAGGCGGCTGGCGCCTTTGCCGTCGCGGTCTGTGGGGCCAGCTGATTATTGCACGGCGTGAACCATGTATTCCACAGCAGCCTTGACTTCGGCATCGCTGGCTTGTGCGCCGCCGCGGGGAGGCATGGCGCCCACACCGTGTATGGCATTTTGCACCATGGCGTCCATGCCGGTCTTCAGGTACTTGTCCCAGGCGGCCTTGTCGCCGAACTTGGGCGCGCCCGCGACACCCGCCGCATGGCAGGCGAAACACACGGACTTATAGAGCTTTTCGCCTGCTGGATCGATCGCGGCTGCTTCCGTCGCGGGAGCGGCGGCAGCGGGCGCCGACTGTTCAGGCTTGGCTTCAGCGGCCTGCGCGGGCGCCGCAGCCGGGGCAGGAGCCGCGGTAGCCGGGGCTGCGGCGGCCGGCGCTGCGGCAGTGGCGGCGGCCGGTTTCGCGGCGTCGCCGGACTTGCCTTCTTCGGCCGGTTCCTTGGGCTCTTCAAACGATGCGCCGGATTTGTTGGCGATGTACACCACGGCACGGGCGACTTCGAAGTCGCTGAGCGAGGGGTTGCCGCCCTTGGGAGGCATGGCGCCTACACCGTGGATGGCCTTGTTCACCATGTCTTCGTAGCCGGCCTTGATGAATGGCGCCCACGCGGCGTTGTCGCCCAGCTTCGGCGCGCCAGCGACACCGGCCCCGTGACAGGCGACACAGGTGCTTTCATAGACTTGCTGACCGGTCTTGAAGACCTTGGGTGCATTGGCGTCGACCAGGCTGAAGCCGGCGACGGGCTTAATGCGCGAAGCGATGGCTTCATCGGTCTGGGCGTCGGAGCCCGATCCCATCTTCGAGCCGGCGGCAACCAGGTTGACCAGCAGCATGATCACGAAAATAGGGACAATAAAGGCCAGGATGACAGTGACGATCAGTTGCTTGGGCGTTTTGATGAGGCCTTCGTGGTCCTCGATGTGCTCTTCGACGTGTTCTTCCGTTTTATTCATAATCGAATCCTGCGTGTTCCTAGTCTGAGGGCGCCAAGGCCTGAATTCTGTATGGTTGGACCGTTTGCAGGGGTTGCCGGGCATATGGCGGCCGGGCTCGGATGCCCCTGAATAGGCGATTATAACTACACTGGTGCTTCAGTGCATGAAGCGTGGCAGGCCTGCCGTCGTTTTCCAGCTTTCAGGCCACTGTGGAAAGAGCACGCTGCGCCCCGACTGATGCTTGCTGCAAGGAAATAGTTTCGCCGCGCCAGTATTTTTTTTCCAAACACGATACAATGACGGCCCTTGCGCCCGTAGTTCAATGGATAGAATGAGAGTTTCCGAAGCTCTTGATACAGGTTCGATTCCTGTCGGGCGCGCCATAGGTCAATGGCTTGCCTGCGATGGTAGCGGTAATCATCGCCTGCGCATGGTTTCCACGTTGCCGCATACCCCCAGCGATTGCCCGCTGATGTGCCGGCCCCGGCTGGACGTAATAAAAAGCACGAGATCGGCCACTTCCTCTTCGCTGACTTTTGCACCCATGGAAATGGTGTCCAGATAGCGCCGGTTCATCGCTTCTTCACTGATGCCGAGCCGTTCCGCCTGTGCGCCGACCTGCGCCCGGTGCCGGGCGTTGTCGACGATGCCAGGCAGGATGGCGTTGACGCGTATGCCATGTGCACCCAGTTCCATTGCAAGGGTCTGCGTCAAACCGATGATGCCCCACTTTGACGCGGCGTAAGCGCTGCGCATGGGGTAGCCGAGGCGTCCGGCGACGGAAGACATGTTTACGATGCTCCCGCCGCCCGCGGCTTTCAACAGTGGAATGCCGAAGTGCGCGCAATTGAATTGGCCGGTCAGGTTTATCGAGATGGCCTTGGCCCAAAGGTCCGGATCGTTTTCCTCGACCGGGCCAAAGGGGCCTGTAATAGCCGCGTTATTCACCAGAACATCCAGGCAGCCTAATGTTTCCCCGGCTTCTTCCATCAGGCTGCGCACCGACTGCGGGCTCGCAACGTCGGCGTGCACGCCATGCAACCGGGGCTCATCGAGAGCAAGCCTGTTCAGCGCGTCGCGGTTGTTGTCGCATACCAAGACGCGCGCACCTTCGGCGAAAAATGCTCGCGCGATGGCCAGCCCAATGCCTTGGGCGCCGCCCGTGACAAGCACCCGCATAGCCTCGGGCGGGGCGCCGCCGGGGGCGGTGGCTTCAATGAGCGTCATTGCTTTTTCAGGCCCAGGCTTTGGACCAGCTTGCCCAGGCTCGCATATTCTTCGCGTATATGGGCGGTGAACGCCTCACGTCGGAGTATCGCTTTCTCGACTCCCGCCGTTTCAAAGAACTTAGCCATCTCTGGAGAATTGGCCGCCGTTTCAAACGCATCCCCAATACGCTTTACGGCCGCGTCGGGGGTGCCGGCCGGTACGATGATGCCGTGCCAGAGCAGGGTTTGTTTTTCGGGTATGCCGAGCTCGCCCAAGCTGGTGGCCTTGGGCAGCGCAGCGACCGGCTTGGCGGAGGTGGCCAGCAAGCACTTGGCGGTACCCGCCTTTTCCATGGTGACGGCCGGGGGCACCGAGCCGACATAGATGTCGACCACGCCGCCCAGAAGCGCGGGCATGGTTTCCCCGGCGCCGCGATACGGAATGTCGCGCGCTTTGATGCCAAACGACTGGAAGACACGCTCGGCGGCGAGCTGGCCGGGGCCCGCGACCCCATCGGTACCGAAGGTGTAGGCGTCCGGCTTGCTTTTCAGTGCATCGAGCAGTTCCTTGCCGTTGTTGGCGGGGAAGTCGGGGCGGACACATAGGACGTAGGGGGCGCTATCGAGCTGGATGACGGGAATGTAATCGTCCAGCCCATAGGTGGTGTCGATGGTGTGCGGAGCCACGGTAATGGGACCCATCCAGACACCCGCCATGGTCAGTCCGTCCGGTTTTGAGCGGGTAAGCTGGCTTACGCCGATCGCCCCGCCCGCGCCGCCGGCATTTTGCACAACGAGCGTTGCATCCAGATGCGGCTCGGCGTATTGAGCAATGGCGCGAAAGAGGGTGTCGGTGCCGCCGCCCGGCGCGGTGGGGATGATGAGCTTGGCGACGTCTTTGGCCACGGAAAGCTGCGCGAAGGCCATCAAGATGGCGGCACCGATCAATTTATATTTATTCATGGTGTTGTCTCCTTACTTTCAGATTGAATAGGGCGATGTATCCCCTAGTGGGTTACTTCACCGGGGGGCTGAACCCAAAAAGCTCATGCGGAGTCTTGGTGAGAATACGATCTCGAACCGCGTTGTCCGGTACCCATTCAAAGAGTCCGTCGATGCATTGTTGATAGCTGATCTTGTCTTCGAATCCCACCCAAGGCCAATCGGTGGCCCAGACGGCGCGTTCGCCATTGGATTGGGCGAGGATCCGCTTGGCGAGGATGGCCGGGTCGCTGCCGCGCAAACGAAACGGCGCCGATAGCTTGACCCAGGTGTTGCCCGCGGCGATGGCATCGAGCAAGGCGCGAAAGCCTGCGCTTTCAACCCCGTCGGCGCCGCCGGGATTGCCGAAGTGGTCGATGACTGCACGCGCACCGCTGCGATTGATGGCTTTCAGCACGGGCGGCAGCAGCTCTCCTTCCAGGTATACCTCGATGTGCAGCCCCAGGTTTTTTGCCTTGGCAAGCAGATTCGCATACTCGGGCGCGTTGATGTCCGGCAGGGCGTCGCGCTTTACCCAGTTGAGCCGCAGGCCGCACACGCCTTTGTCCCGCATATCGGAAAGCGCTGTTTCGCTGATGCCGGGGTCGACAATGGCGGTGCCCCGAAGCCGACCGCCAGCCTGAGCCAAAGCGTCGAGTAGTACGTCGTTGTGGGGACCATAGAAGCTGGGCGCCGTCAGCAGCCCGTAGGTCACGCCATGGGTATCCAGGATGTGCAGGTAGTCCTGGACGCTTGCGTCGCGTGCGGGCTGCGAGTGCCGCCCGCTGGCAAGCGGCATATCCTTTTTGATGACATGCGCATGGCAATCCGTGGCGCCCGCCGGCAGTGCCCGCCGCATATCAGGCGACTCGTTCATGACTTGCTCCCGTACCGATGGGGCCGGTCTCGCCCTTGCCATACTTCGCCGCCTTTTGAGCCGGTGTCAGGTAACGCGCCTCCATATTCTGAATGTCGCCCATGCCCATGATGGCATTGAGCTCTTCAAAGCTCAAGGCTACATC
Organism: Pseudomonadota bacterium; assembly: GCA_023389535.1. Classification (GTDB taxonomy): domain Bacteria; phylum Pseudomonadota; class Gammaproteobacteria; order Burkholderiales; family Burkholderiaceae_B; genus UBA6240. The sequence continues at coordinate 4,584 of JAEWEH010000370.1, read as the reverse complement.
GGGCCGGTCCGCCGTCTTGCCGGTGCTGATGGATTCACCCAGAATTTCCAGTCCCTTTTTCATGCCCGCCAGCGCGCAGGCGGTCAAAAGGCGAGGATAGATGACCACTGCGACGCCGAGCTCCTGAAGCTGCGCGGCGGACAATAGCGGCGTGGTCGACCTTTGGCGTATCCCGAAGCCCATGTTGACGCACAAAGGCTTGGGAACATTCGCCGCGACCGTGCGAATCTGGTCGGCATCCAGCAGGGCATCGGCAAAAAGCAGGTCTGCACCGGCTTCGGCATAGGCGTTCAAGCGCCGGATGACCTCGTCCAGCCCGTGTGTAGCCAGGGTATCGGTCCTGGATTTGATGACAAAATCCTGGTCCTCGCGCGCTTCGCAGGCCGCGCGCAGCTTTTGCACCATTTCATCTTGCGGAATCACCTCTTTGCCGCGCATGTGCCCGCAACGCTTCGGCCAGACTTGGTCTTCAAGCATGATGCCCGCCGCGCCGGCGCGCTCGAACCCGCGTGCCATGTGATAAGCATTGATTGCGTTCCCGTATCCGGTGTCTCCGTCCGCCAATAGCGCAAGGTCCGAGCACGCGGCAATGCTTCTGACGGCCGCCACGTTTTCTTCCATGCCCATGATGCCCACGTCGACTTGCCCCAGGCGCGACTCGCTTACGCCACTTCCGGTAATGAAGGCGTTTGCGTAGCCCATGTGTTCGACCAAGCGGGTGCTGAAGCCGTCGAAAACCCCTGGCAGTACCAGGATTTCCGGTGCGTGGATGGCTTGGCGTAATCGTTTTGCTTTGCTCATTTTTACTCCCGTTTAAACATCTGAAACTATCCTAGCAATCTCCTATCTATTAGACTAATTAAACTTTTGATGGGTTTTATATAGGGATTTCCAATGCGTCGCTATTCGCTCGCCCAAATCGAAGCGCTGGCCGCGATCTCCAGGCTGGGCTCGTTCCAGGCCGCAGCCAAAGTCATCAATGTCACTCAACCCACCATTTCGCTGCGGATCCGCGAGCTGGAAGAGGCGTTCGGCAAGCAGTTCTTTGAAAGAGATGGCCGGGCCGCCAAGCTGAATGCGGACGGAGTCATCGCCACCCATTACACGGAACAAATACTGAAGCTGCTCGATGAAATGGAGACCCGCCTGCGCACCGGCGATCCGCTGCACGGAACGTTGCGGGTGGGGTCGTCCGAGACCATCGCCATCGCTGTGCTGCCCAAGATCATTTCCTTATTCGGCGAACGCTATCCGAGGCTCAAGGTCGAATTGACCGTGAGCAATAGTTTTGTACTCTCGGACGAGCTGAGCGCCAATCGGCTGGATGTAGCGTTTCTTGCCGATCCGGGCTACCCGTCGCACATGCACGTCGAGCCATTGGCGCTCGCTCCGGTGGCGTGGATGGGAAGTCGGGCGAGGCCATTGCCGGCCAATCTCGCCGAACCCCAAACGGTGGCGGACATCACTATTCTCTGCATGCCCAAGTCTTCACCCTTGCATGAAATGATGCTTCACTGGTGGGAAGAAGAGGGCGGCGCGGCACTGACCCTGAGCACATGCAACAGTTTGGCGATGCTTGCGCGGCTGGTCGCTGGAGGCGTGGGGATAGGGGTGCTGCCGACGTGTATTTTGCGGGATGAAATCCAGAAGGGCTTGGTGGTGAAGTATCGGCAGAAAACACCCTTTGCACCGCTGCATATCTGCGCGGCCTATCCCAAAGCGACACGCTCGGAAGGCATTGCGGCGCTGGTGAACATTGCCAGGCGCGTCATGCTGGATTCACGGTATTTTGAACCCTTGGGCGCGTGACGAAGGCATGCGTTCGCCGTTTTCGGCCGGGCTCGCTGCGGCGAAGCGCAAGCGCAGCACACACGGATCCGCTATCTCGGTCCCGATGGTGCGGCCCTGAGCCTTGAACAGTGGCAGCATGAGTGCGTTTCGCTCGCCGCAAGCGCATGCCGTCGCGCTTAATCCAGTCCCCAATTTGTGCGTTCTCGCTCGACGGCGCGCACGCCTTCGATTTGTGTCAGTACGCTGACGCTGTTTTCATCAATGGAGCCGATAATGATGCCGACGGCAATTAGCTCTCGCTGTACGACCAGGCCGGCGCGCCTGCAGTTTTCCACGACTTCGGGAAAGCGGTCTCGCCAAGTATCCTGGACGAGAATCGATAACTTGATGTGCGACACGTCCGCCTCCCGCCATTTCAAGGGACCTGCACCAGGCCTGCGCCTGTATCCCGTTCGGGCAGTCCCAGTGCCGCGGCTCGCCGCAGCAAGGTGTCAAGCAATTCTTGGCCGCGCGCATTGGTGTCGGCCTGTGCATACAGCGCGGCGGCGCCCGCGACAAAAGGCGTAGCCATGCTGGTGCCGCTGATGGTGTTGTAGAGTTGCGGTGTCGGCCAGGACGACAGTACATCGACTCCGGGAGCCGCAATGTCGACCTTGCCGCCTTCTGCTAGCAAGCCGCCGCTGGAGAAAGCGGCAAGCTGCATGGCTTGGTCCACCGCCGCCACCGCCATGATCGAGGGACAGTTGGCCGGGTGTGAAACGGGCGCGATGTGGCCGGGCCGTCGACTGTCATTGCCCGCTGCGGCAATGATGACGGTGCCTGCCGACAATGCGGGACGCGCGACTTCTTCGAAGATGCTGGAATAGGCCTGCCCTGCCTGAACGGGGCTGCCCAACGACATGGAAATAATCTGGCATTGATGCTCGATGGCCCAATCTATGCCTTCCAGTACGCCGCCGTCGCCGCCGCTGCCTTCGTCGCCAAGGACTTTACCAATATAGAGTTCGGCATCGCCCGCCACTCCGTAGCGCGGGCCCGAGGACGGATGGGGTGGGCCGGCCGCGATGCCGGCGCAATGTGTACCGTGCCCATTGTCGTCTTGTGCTGTTTGGCCGGCAATGAAGGACCGCGTAACGATTTTCCGACCGGAAAAGTCCGGGTGTCCCAGGTCCAGGCCGGTATCGAGCACGGCAATACGAATGTTTTTTCCCGTATGGCTGGATTGATGCGCTCCCACCGCCTGCACACCCCACGTGGCGGCAGACTCGTCAAAGCGCGGCGAGGCCGCGGAGTCTGCGTCGCGCATGATGGGCAAGCGGCGGGATAGATCCTCTATGCCGTCCCGGTAGCCTTGCAAATAAGCTTGCAGGACATCTGCGGCTTGAGCCTTACCGGGGACGGGTGTCGGGATCGACACGCGTCGCCGGCTTGCGCTGGCATGCACCGTGCGTTCCGGTTCCACGGCAAGAATGGCGCTATCCCGTTCCGCGGCCAGGTTCGCGAGCAGATGCTGCTTGTCTGGTGTGCAGCGCACCAATGCGACGCCTATGTGGTCAAAGATGACGGCGCAATGGTCCCGCAAGGCGGCCGACCTGCCGCTGCGGCTGCGCTTTCCGGCATGCCGCGCGACACGGATCTGTGCCGTGTCGGCCAATTTCTTTGCGCCTTCCCGAACCTTGTCCGGGCATAGGAGCACCAGATAACGTCCGGTCGCGGAGGGTTTCAGCGGCATGGCAGTCGTATAGCCCAGCCGCTTCAGGCCTTGTCGTCGTGGCGGTCGCGTCCGCCCGGACCCGGATCCCGGGCCTCGGCCCATGAATCCTTACCCTTTTGTGTAAGCCGCAGATGCCCTTGCTTATCGGCCGGCTCGATGTAGTCGGCATCCTGGGCCCAATCGATGATTTCGACGATATGGGCGCTGCCTAGCTTCAGCGAGGTGCGGGAATCGAAAAAGTCTGCTTTTTGCAGTGTGGTATGGGCGGTGTCAAAGGCCCGAAGCAAGGTTCGCCAGCCGGCGTTGATGTCGCTTTGGGTCTGGCTGGATGCAATATTTTTTTCCATGGCGCATACAAGTTATTGGCGACACAGCGTTCGCCTGGCATTACGAGAATATTCTCGGGATGTGGCGATGGGCATGCTTGCCAGACATGATGACGTTTCGTTGCCCAATGTGGATTATCGGGCGTCGCCACAGCGACTTTGACTTTGTCGAAATAGTTATATTTCTATTTGTCTATTGACCTTAACTCTTATTTGCGCCTGCGCGCAACCGGTCGGTCTAGGGGTAAATATGTAGATTATGCAGATGACTGTACAAGCGACCGTACGGGCGAACGTTAGGCGCGCCGTGGGAAGCCAGTCTGGCGATTCGCCTTTCGGCTGATCGAGGTGTTTCAGGCTTGTGGTTCCGCCTCAATGCTCTAAAATCCGTCGAAACCATAGGAGACCTTTATGCCCGGATTACTGCCCAACGTCGACCCAGACGGCCTGCTTGAATATTCGGTGGTGTACACCGATAGAGCCCTGAACCACATGTCCAAGGCCTTCCAGGGCGTCATGAAAGATATTTCCAGGATCTTGAAAGACGTCTACGGGGCTGAATCGGCGATTGTGGTGCCGGGCAGCGGCACGTTCGGCATGGAGGCGGTCGCCAGGCAATTTGCCACCGGGAAAAAGTGCCTGATCATCCGCGATGGCTGGTTCAGCTTCCGCTGGACTCAGATCTTCGATATGGGCGGCATTCCGTCGGAAACCATCGTGGTGAAGGCACGCGCGGTACAGGAGGGAAGGCAG
>JAEWEH010000353.1 GCA_023389535.1 Pseudomonadota bacterium | reverse complement strand
CCAGCCCGGCGATCTCCACAAAGCCGGCGACGCGGATATTGTCGACCATGGGGGTGACGCCGAAGGCCCGCTCTTTGTGCAGGACAGGTATCTTGATGTCCAGCGCGCTACGGTCAAAGGCGACATGATAGCCGCGCTCGGTTTCCAGGGGTATGTTCACGCCCAGGTTCTTGAGCAGCCTCTTGGACCACGCGCCCGAGCAAACGGCCAGCTTGTCGGCGCTCAAGTCCGACGTCGCGGTAATGATTCGGTAAGCGCCGCCCGGCGCGCGGCTGATGCCATTGACCTTCTGCCGCAGATACTCGCCGCCATTTTCCATGAAGATGCTGAACAGGCGCTGTACCAGCAAGTAAGGATTCGCGACGTGGCCGTTCTTCTCGTAGAACTCGGCGCGACGCACCGCCCTGTCCATGCCCGGGGAAAGATCGAAGATCTCCGGGCCGCTAAGCTGCCGCGGCGCGACGCCATTCTGTTCACGCAAGCGTTCGGCCAGCAGGTCACCGGCGGTCTTGTCCGGCGACTCCCAGACATGTAGCTGCCCGGTCACGTGAATAAGTTCATGGAACGATTCATCGCCCAGCAGTGCGCGGTATAGCTGCACGGCATCCTTGTGCAATTGATAAAGGGCGCGGGACTGGCGCGCTGCACTGCGCTCGCTCGCCCCGGACTTGATCCAGCGCATCAACCACGGCGCAGCCGCCGGAAGGTAAGCGGGCCGCACGCTCAGCGGGCTTTCCGCGTCGATCAGCCACTTCGGGACTTGCTTCATCATGCCGGGCAAGGCGATGGGAATGCAGCTGTCCACACTGACCAATCCGGCATTGCCGAATGAAGTGCCCGTACCCGGCTCCCGTTCGTCGATCAGCCTGACCTGCACACCGCGCTGCTGTAGCGCCACGGCGGTGCACAAGCCGACAATGCCGGCGCCGATGATGGTTGTTTGTTCCATGGACTTCCTGACTAGCGCTTCACGGCGTGTACGACGATTTCAATACGGCAGTTCGGCCCCAGCAGCTCTTTGACGACTACCGTGGCGCGGTTGGGATAAGGCGCGGTAGTGAAATAACGCTTGTACACCTCGTTCATGCCCGGCGCATCGTTCTTGTCGACCAGATATATCGTCATTTGCGCCACGTGACCGAGGTCCGAATCGGCGCACTCCAGCACATGCTTCAATTGTTCGAACACGCGTTCGGCCTGCACCAGGATGTCTCCGTCGCCGCTGGGGGCGTAAGTCTGCGGGTCGCGCGGAATTTGAACGGTGTAGATGGTGCCGTTAGCTGCCACCGCATTGCTGATGGGCACGTTGGGTGCATTGACGATATTGGTTTTGATGACTTGAATCATGATGTGCCTGCTATTTCCTAAAAAGCCTGTCTGGAAAGGTTAAAGCGAAGATCCGGCCTGCTTCATCTGGCGGGCTATCTTGCCGATATTCAGATGGACGGCGATACGCCGCAGGGGATCAGGTGGAATGAAATTGGGGCGACTGAAGCCGCGCGTCTGCGTAAGCAATGGCGATGCAACGCCCGCCGCACTGTCGGCCAGCAGCTTGCCCATGGCCGACATCTTCAGGATGCCCGATGCGTTGCAGCCCGACACCGCATGCATGCCGTCAGCGACCTGCCTCAGGTAAGGGTCGCCATTGCGGGTCAGGCTGACGGCGCCCCCCCACACATGCTCGAACATACCCGCGGGCAATTGCGGATAGCGCGCACGCAGCGAGCCATCCAGGATGTTCCTGGCTGCGTCGGGAGACAATTCATTTTTGTAGGAAAAGCCCACTCGCAACATGTAGCGCTTGCCGCCGACCTTGCGGCTGGTGGCCTCCAGCTTTTCCACTGGAGTCAGGCCCCAATCATCCGCGGCGCCGAAAATCGCCGCTTCGGCGGGGCTGAGTTCACGCGTCAGCCCGGCATAGGTATACATGGACAGCTGCCTGAACTTGGCATGCCCGAACCGGGGCAGCTCGGTATTCACGCAGAGCAGCACCTGGCCTGCCCGGATCTTGTGCTCTCCAGCCACTACAGAATAAGGCCGATGATCGAAAATTCGTTTGACCGGCGTGCCAAAATACACCTGTACGTTTTCGGGCAGGGACGCAACCAGGCCTTGCACAAGCTCGGCCGGCTGCACCAGCGTGCAGCTTTCCAGCCAGATCGCTTTTTTGTAATGCGAGGTGCCCAGTTCGCGCTTGACCTCACCTGTCGTCAGCGACCGGAATGGCACGCCGTTCTGCTGCAAGGTCGCCTCAACCCCTTGCAATTGGCTCACCCCGAAATCCGTGGTGGCCGCCTTGTAGTGCCCGATATGTTGCCAGCCGCAGGCAATGCCGTGTTCTTCCACGACGTTCTGCAGCAGCGCCTTGCCCTGACGCAGCAAATCGATTTGCCATTGGCTCTGGCCCGGCGCGACGCGCGCATCGATCTTGGCATAAGGCAGGTCGATCATGAAACCCGAGTTGCGGGCAGAGCTGTTTTCCGCCGGCGAGTCCGCCTCGACCACGGCAATGGTGTCGTTCGGATACAGCTGCGCCAGGCGCCGCGCTGCGGCCAAGCCGGCATAGCCGGCGCCAATGACCAGGAAGGCCACATTCAGATCGCCGCCCAGGCGCTGCCATGGAGCGCGGTTTCCTGCAATCGCGTTCCAGCCGCTGGGCGTCGCGTATTGGCTATGCTCTATCAAGGGTGCCGCTCCATACTTATTATGTATCCGGCGCTGTGGCCGGCCTCCTCCGCCATCGTCGTCGGATTGATACGTATCAAGGCCGACCGAACGGTGCTTAATGTGCCACCCGCAGCTATTTCTGTAAAATGAAAAATTTCCTAGTCTTTATGAATTCTATTCATGAACCTGAAACAGCTTGGCCATGCGCTGGTCCTTTCCGAAACCTTGAGCTTCAGCAAAGCAGCGGAGCGCGTGCACCTTAGCCAGTCCGCTCTGAGCAAAAGCATTTCGTCCCTGGAAGATGAACTGGGCGTAAAGATATTTGAGCGGACGACGAACAGCGTAGCGATTGCTCCGGCTGGCCAGTTCGTCATTGACCGGGCCAGGCATCTGCTTTCAGAGGCGACCAACTTCAGCAAGAACGTCGAATATTTCAAGACCGGCGCGCTCGGCTCGGTGTCGGTGGGCGCCGGTCCCTTTCCGGCCACCTGCTTCCTGGCCGACGGCGTGCGGACCTTTCATAAACGCTATCCGAAGGTGTCACTGAGCTTGCGTATCGACCACTGGAAGAATCTGCTGACGGATCTGCATGCCGGCCATATTGATTTTTTTATTGCGGATATCCGCAATATCGATGACGATCCGATGTTGCGCAGCACGCCTATCGGCGGACTGACCCTTGCCTTGTTTTGCGATCGCCACCATCCATTGGTCAGGACGGATCCACAGCGCCGGATACAACCGCAGCAGCTGCTCGATTACACTTTTGCATCGGTCAGCTTGCCCAATCTGGTGTTCAACGAATTCAAGCAAAGCCTGGGGCTGGAATCCGATGATAGTTTCGCGGTGAATCTGGAGTGCGACGATATTGCTTTGATCAACCGGCTGATTCCTGATTCGGACATTATTTTTGTCAGCAGCAACCTGATGATGGAAACGGCTCTGGCGACGGGCGATGTCGTCAAGCTCAATTTGCCAATGACCCGCAATCGCTTCGGGGAATGGGCGCTGGTCCAGATCAAGCATCGCGCCCTCACGCCCAGCGCCACCTTGATGGCCGACTTGCTGGTCGACCTGGTGCGCAAGGGCAGCCTGGAGGATGATGAAAAATATAGCCACAAGGGCAATCGGCCGTTGAACTTCCTACGCAAGCGCAAGGCCCGGCCGGACGAAGCATCCGCGGATATCCTGCGCAGGCCGCCCGGCTAGCCAGCATCACGCTTTGATGCTGGCTAGCCGGCGCTCGACACGCTTATTGCTGCGCCTCGGCGCTGATGCCCTCCGCATAGAAGCGGCGCTTGTCTTCGTACATGGACAAATCCGCATCGCGCAAGGCGTCTTCCAGTCGTCCCCCGGCATGGCAGGTTGCCATGCCCATCGACAGGCTCAGGCTGGGGCCCGTGTAGAACTGATTGTTCAGCTCGATCAGCTTTCGTATGCTTTCCATCATGGTCTTGCCGCCCTCTTCGTCCACACCGGGCAGCAACAGCGCGAATTCGTCTCCGCCAATGCGGGCGGCCTGAAACGCTTTATCCACGGCTTTGGACAAGACTTCGCCGGCGCGCCGCAACAGGGCATCCCCGACGGTATGGCCCAGCTTGTCGTTGGTGTCCTTCAGATTGTTCAGGTCTATCATGATGGCCGTGACCGGCAGCATGCCCTTGCGTTCCAACCGGTTCACTTCATCGACGTAATACGAACGGTTCTTCAGCCCTGTCAGCACGTCGTGTTTGCCCAGATATTCCAGGTAGGCCTCGGCCTTCTTGCGCGCGGTGATGTCCGTCAACGCCAGCATGACCATGCCCCAGTCGCGCTCGTAACCGGGGAAAACGGAAAACTGCATATGCACGTGCAGGCGCTTGTTCTCCAGCGAGTACTTTACGACCTCGCGCTGCTGGAACAGCCGGCCTTCCCACAGATCCACCAGTTGCTGTCGGAAATACGGCCGCATTTCGTCGCGGAAGATGTCCGGCAGCCGGGCCAGAAGGGACTGCTTGTCCGGCGCGTTGAACAGGAACAGGGTGTAGCGGTTGACGTCCAGCACGCGGATCTCGGCCATGCACCGATCAATGAATTCGGGGTGCACATCGGTGAAGGTGCGAAAGTCGTGTATCCCTTGTTCCCGTATTTCATCCAGCAGCGTCTTGATGAGACTGAAATCTTCCACCCACAAGGACACGGGCGCCTGTTCGAACACACCACGCGCGTACTCTTCGCTGGCCTTGGCGCGGAGGCGGGCGTCCTCCAGTGCGGTGATATCGTCCACAGCGACCAGCACGCGGTCCCAAGTGGACTCGTAGCCCGGCAACACCACCCCTTTCAGCAGGATGTCCATGCGCCGGCCGTCCAGCGTGTAATTCACGCTCGTGCTCTGGAAGGCGTTTTTACCTTTCCACAATTGCTCCAGCTCGTCCAGATGCGCTTCGAACATATCGTCGCGCAGTACTTCTCCCAAGCGCTCCGAAAGCTGCTCGAAGGACTCCGCGGCATACAGGGACAGGGTTTTGCGGTTGACGCGCAGCAGGCGTATGCAGGCCGAGCACTCTGCCACACGGGTCTTGTCCTGCATCAGATAGCTGCGCAAGTCGGTTACCCCCTGACGACGCCAATCGTCGAACAGCGCACGGAGCAGGCTATAGTCTTCCAGCCATAAAGAGGTGGGGGTGACGTCGAAGAGATCCGGCAAGACCTCGTCGTTTTCGGCAGCCGCCATGGTATCGACTTGCATATGCGCTTTGATCCGTCAATAGGAAAGAGGAATAGATGGTACTACCGCGTGTCCGCTCACTGCGGCAGAATGGAAAAACAAATGTAAAAACATGGAGATAAGTGGCTTTTTACAACATAATAGAGGCCTACCGTCCCTTGGAAGGGATAGCCGGAACATGATCGACTTCAAGCAGATAGACGCCTTCGTGTGGGTTGCCGAACTCGGCGGCTTTCGCGCCGCCGCCGAGAAACTCAACACTACCCAGCCCGCCATTTCGCAAAGGATCGCCGCCATGGAAGCGGCCATGTCGGTACGCCTGTTCGAGCGCGGCGCCCGCGGCATCAAACTGACCGACAAAGGCCAGGAACTACTGTCGCATGCCCGGCGCATGCTGGAATTGCGCACCGAAATGCTGCAGGTGGCCACCGCACAGAATGCAGTGCGGGGCACTTTCCGGCTGGGCACATCCGAGACCCTGGTGCAGACCTGGCTGCACCGCCTGATCGAAGCACTGCACCTGAAATACCCGGCGCTGGTGGTCGAGATCCATGTGGACACCACCCACGTGCTGCGCAGCCAGCTTGCGGCCCACCAGGTCGACCTGGCTTTCCTGATGGGCCCCTATAACGAGCCGCGTGAAACTCAGATCCACCTGCGGGATTATGAATTGGCCTGGGTCGCCAGCCCGGCCCTGAAGCTGCATGGCCGTCCGGTAGGCATCGCGGAACTGGGCCAATATCCCATCATCACCTATCCATCGGTCAGCGTGCCGTATCATGCAGTCAAGTCGTTGCTGCTGGAAGCCGGCATCAAGGCGCCGCGCATCTACGGCAGTGCGTCGCTGGCAACCATCGTACAGATGACGCAGCGTGGCATCGGG
>JAEWEH010000349.1 GCA_023389535.1 Pseudomonadota bacterium | reverse complement strand
CACATCATGGCGGACGTCCGCAAGCGAATCTACCTGGATTTCGAAGCGGCCGGCTTGCAGGTGGCGAAGCTGATGGTCGATCATGCCAGGCAGCACGATATGGCCAGCGCCTGCGTTACGGTCAATTGTCCACCGGAGCTTAGGCCGGTGCTGATGTCGCAGGCGAAACTGCTCAGCGCGGTGCCGGGGGTGCAGCAAGTGCAATGGGGCGATCGCCGCCATATTGCTTTAAACTAGGATTGCCCCCCGATTCGCGGATTTTTCACCCATGCTTCTTATCGACTGGCTGACCCCCTGGGAATTTTCCCCGACACTGCTGCTGATGTTTTTTGCGGGGGGCTGGCTGTTTGTACGAGGCACACGGGTGCACAAGGTGGGCAAGGTTCGCCAGGCGTTTTTCTGGGCGGGTGTGGTCATTCTGTACCTGTCGCTGCATACGCGTATCGACTACTACGCCGAACGCATGTTCTTCATCCATCGCTTGCAGCACTTGATCCTGCATCACCTTGGGCCGCTGCTGATCATGGGGGCCTACCCCGGCCAGGTGATGCGCGCCGGCTTGCCCAAGGCCTGGCGGCTGCGGCTGCGGGATTTCCGCGCCAGCGGGCCGGGCCGGGCGCTGGAAGCCGTCCTGACCAACAAGATATTCGTTCCCTTCCTGTTCGTGGTGTTGGTGGTCGGCTTTCTGATTCCGACCGTGCAGTTCTATTCCATGCTCGACTGGCGGCTGTACCGGTTCATGAACTGGTCGGTGGTCATCAGCGGCTTCATGTACTGGAATCTGATTCTTGATCGCCGCCCCAGCCCGCCCGCCGTCATGTCGCCCGGCGGGCGCATCCTGTCTCCCGTCATCACCATGGTGCCGCAGATGGTGGTCGGGGCCGTCATCACTTTTACCGAACACGATCTCTATCCCATCTTCGACCTCTGCGGCCGCGCCATACCCGGCATGTCCGCCGTCACCGACCAGGCGATAGGCGGCTTGACAATGTGGGTATTGGCGGGATTCGTCGAGGTATTCGGCTTATTGTTCGCCCTGGCGACCATGATGCGCCTGTCCGCCAAGAATCGTCTGCCCAACAAGCAGGACCTGAAAAAGGCCAGGCACGCCATTACCGCGCCGATTTCCTGATTCTTGCAAGGACAGCATGACAGCCCATCGGTATGCCTTGAAGGTCAATCTCTACAGTCGGGCGCTCTGCGTCAGCCTTGCCTTGATCATGCCATGGGCCGCGCCCGTGCAAGCGCAGCCCGTGGGCCTGCCCAGCATGGGCTCGGCATCCGCCGCCGAACTATCGCCCGCGCTGGAACGCACGCTCGGCGACGCCATCATGGAGCAAGGCCGGCGCGACCCTACCTATATTGCGGATCCGGACGTCAACCAGTACCTGACCGATATGGGTCGCCGCTTGGCCGCGCAGGCCAGTGGCGGCGCCAGCCAGCGCATCACCATATTCGGCGTACGCGACGATCAGATCAATGCCTTTGCGCTGCCCGGCGGTTATATAGGCGTGAATAGCGGTCTGGTCGTGACGGCGCAAAGCGAATCCGAACTGGCTTCCGTCGTCGCGCATGAAATCGGCCACGTCACCCAACGCCATATCGCCCGCGGCATGACACAACGGTCCCAGAGCAGCGGCGTGATGATGGCCGCACTGGCCGGGGCCTTATTGGCGGCGCTGTCGGGTAGCGGGGACCTGGCCATGGGCGTGGCGGCTTTCGGGCAGGCCGCGGCGGTCGACCGGCAACTGGGTTTTTCACGCCAGGCCGAACAGGAAGCGGACCGTGCCGGCTTCGAAATGATGCGCAAGGCGGGCTTCGACCCACAGGGCATGGTGCGCATGTTCAACCAACTGGGCAATTCCGCCCGGCTGAATGAAGGCGCGGGTGGCGGCGCATACACCAGCACCCACCCCTTATCGATACAGCGCATGTCGGATATCCAGAATCGTGTGCGCGAAGTCTCGCCGGCGCCTCATCGGGATTCCGACGCGTTCTGGTACATACGCGCCAAGCTGCGTGTGCTGCAGGCCCGCGACAAGCAGGCACAACGCAATGCGGTGGATAAGTTAAGGCTCGATGCGCAGAACACGACGGGCGTGCAGCAGTCGGCGGCCTGGTATGGGCTGGCGTATGCCGCGCGCCAGGAGCGCGACCTGGCCGCGGCGCAGGGCGCACTGGCCAACGCCGAGAAGGGCGGCCATAGCTCGCCGCAAATGGCCGGGTTGTCGATATTGCTGGCGCTCGATCGGGGCGAACAGGCACAAGCACTGCAATTGGCGCAGTCCGCGGTCGGCAAGTGGCCGGATAACCAGGGGCTGGCGCTCGCGCGCGTCGAAGCCATGCAGAAGACCGGGCGCGATGCGGACGCGGAAGCCGCGTTGGCGCAATTGATCAATAAATGGCCCGAACTGCCACGCCTGTATCAACTGCAGGCGCAGAGCCAGGAACGTTTGGGCAAGCGGGTGGATGCGCGGCGGACAATGGGCACTTATTACGAGCTGATCGGTGCGCTGCCGACGGCGGTGGAACAACTGCAGCAGGCCCGTGGCATGACCAAGGACTTTTATGTGCAGTCCGAACTCGACGTCAAGATACGTACGCTGAAAGAAAGGCTGAAGTCCGACCGCGAACTGCTGGAGCGCTTCAAGAAGTCCTGAGCGCGGGCCACGCGTGCGCTTCCGAAGGCTGCGTGATCGTGCCCAAGCGCGACGCGCGACCCGCCGCGCTGGCCCGACGTGGTCACTGGGCTATGGATGAGTGGCTTTACGCAGGCTGGCAATCAGACTTTCCGCCATTTCCGGATCGCGAAAGTGCGAGGCAGGCCGTGTGGTGGACTTTGAGGCATCATCCACAAGCGGTTGCTGGTCCAGGGGCAGCGGCTTGCCCTGGCATTCAGTCAGGCGCCGCTGCGGCGCCTTGCCAAGCAGGTAGTCCATCACCGTAAGATCCACGCACTCGGTCTGATACACCATCAAGCCGTGTGCGCCTTCGTTGAGAATGCGGACCATCTTGGTGGCGGGCAGCCTTTCAAAGGTTTCCATCGCTCCACTAAGGGGCGTCGGAACGTCGAATTGGCTTTGAACCATCAGGAGGGCGGCATCCTTCAGGCTATCCATCGACGGCTTGATGGCATTGGTCTTGTGATTCCAATAAAGACAAGGCTGTTTGGCGACCGAGGTGCTGGCAATGGGAAGCGTTTTGGCTTGGCTGAAGGCGGTATCGATCCAGAATGTCTGATCCTTGTTGCGTAAAGGCTCGTCGTTGCAGACCACCGTATTCCATACCGAATCGGAGTTGTCCAGGTGGAAAGCGTCAAACACCGAATAAAAGTTGGGATTTTGCCGCTGCCGGATGGTGCCGAGCAAAGACCAGACCGTATTTTTGAACACCGCATCGAGTTCCTTGTCCGCAATCTGCTCGCCGCTGGTCAGAATCACTCCGATCTCATCCAGCGTCTTGCCCTGATCGGCGAGCTTCTGCGTTTCGATGGCGGCTTTGACGGTAGAGAGATACCCAGGAATTTCATCGGCTTCGGCCCGGAAAGGGTTGCCGACGGAAATCAGGGCTTGGTTGATCTCATGGCCGATCGTATTCAAATCGTTGACAATGGCCTCGGCACTCGTCCCCATATGCAGCACGCCGTCGTGACGGGCCGCATACGGCGCGATATGGTTCAGGAAGGTGTGGATTTGCCCCTCGGTGTAGCTGATCGATGCATCATGGATCGTCTTGCTGAAATTCATGTTGCTATCGAGCACCATAGGGCCGACTCGTAACGGAAAGGCGCCCGCATACCAGAAACCCAGCCAGGTACCGTAGGATATGCCATAGTAGTGGAGCTTTTCATCGCCCAGCAAATGGCGCATCAAATCCATGTCACGCGCTGTGGCATCAGTATGGATGTAGTCGGAAACGGGATTTTTCTGGCAATTGCTGGCGGTATAGCGCGCGGCGTCGGTCAGCCTCTGTATATTCGGGGCATTTTCCCCCCATTTGGTATCGTCCGTGTGGTAAACGAGTTCGTTGCCCGCGCAAACGATATTGGTGCTGGCGCCCACTCCGCGTGGCGAAAAACCGACGAAATTATAAGAATTGCTGAGCTCTTTGTACTTCGTGCCCAGCGCGGAGTCGCCACTTCCGTTGGCCAGCAGCATGTAAAGATTAAGTGAATATTTCTGCCCATCTACGCCCGGACCGCCAGGATTCAGAAACAGATTCGGCTTTTTTTCGGGCGATTCCGCGGTCTGCACACGGAGCATGGAGACTGAAACCTGGAGGCCGTCGGGGTGGCCGTAATCAAGGGGGGCTTTAATATCCGCACACTGCACGCGACCTCCCAGTTTGGCCAGTTCGGTATTCACCTGAGGGGAGCCGGCATCAGCGAAGTATTGACTGCATGTGCCCCAGTTGACGGTCTGGTTTTTATAGAAGGCCAGCGGATCGGTTGGCGGCGGCGTATCCGGGCTACCGCTGCCGCCATCTCCGCCACAACTGGTCATGGCAAGCGCAGCAGCGAACAAGATGGAAATCTTAGGTAGGTTCATGGAAACGCAGCCCTGTAACAAGAGAAATTATTTATGACAAAGTGTACGGGGCGAATTGTATGACGGATATACCGGTATCAGCTGTGCGTTTCAAAAAAGCGTGCCAGCCGCGCCGGCAGCCAGTTGATATGCCCGGGGAAGGGCCCGGTGACAAAACCCACATGCCCGCCCTCGGCCGGCTGATGCAGCAGTACAGCACCGGAGCAATCATGTGAACCGGGCAGGGACGGCGCGGGGATGAACGGATCGTTCCTGGCATTGAGCACCAGGGTCGGTGTGGTGATGTTCCGCAAGTGAGGCTTGCTGGATGCGCGCGTCCAGTAGTCCAGGGCATTCTTGTAGCCATGCATGGGCGCGGTGTACAGGTCGTCGAATTCGCGCAAGCTGCGGACTTGCCCCAGACGGAATTGATCAATGTTGCCGGGAAACCGCCTGGCCTTTTCCTGTATCTTGACTTTCATCGTCCTGAGGAAATAGCGCGAATACAAGTGCTTGCCCAGTCGTGTCTCGGATAGCCGGGCGCCGCAGGCGACCAGGTCCACCGGTACCGACACGGCAGCGCATGCCTTCAGCCAGGAGAGCGCCTGGCCTTGTTCGCCCACGTGCTTGAGCAAGGCGTTGCCGCCCAGCGACACGCCAGCAGCATGCCAGCGCGCGCGCGGCAGACGTTGCCGCAC
>JAEWEH010000303.1 GCA_023389535.1 Pseudomonadota bacterium | reverse complement strand
TTCACCTCGACGATGAAGCCGCCCTGTTTGTCCAGCGGTTCATAGACGTTCTCGCTGACGAGGTCGATGCCGCAAATGTCCAGCCCCACCATCTGCGCCGCCGCCACCGCGGCTGCGGCCAGTTCGGGGTGCACATGGTCAGTCACATCCGTGGCTGTGCCGCCCGTACTGAGGTTGGCGTTGTTGCGCAAGGTCACCAGCACGCCTTTTTCTGGAATGGAATCGGCGGTGTAATGCTGTGTGGCCATGGTCGCCAGTGCGATGTCGTCCAGCCGGATTTTGGTCAATGAACTGCCGTGCCCTTCGCCGCGCAGCGGGTCGGCATTGATCTGTTCGACCAACTGCGCAATGCTGCGCTCACCGTCGCCGATCACTTGCGGCGGATCGCGGCGCGCCGCAGCGACCAACTTATCTCCGACCACCAGCAAGCGGAAGTCATGTCCGGGGAAATACTGCTCGACGATGACTTCGGAACCATACTCGCTGGCGATGTCGTAGGCCGCCCTGACCTGCTCCTGGCCCTGAATATTGACGGCAACACCTTTACCCTGGCTGCCATCGCGCGGCTTCAACACCACGGGCCCGCCGATTTCTTCGGCCACCCTGCAGGCTTCGTCGGCACTGGCGACCGAGCGCCCTTGCGGCACTGGCACACCGGCCGCATCCAGCAAACACTTGGTCAATTCTTTGTCTTGCGCAATGGCTTCGGCGATGGCGCTGCTGCAATCCGTTTCCGCCGCCTGGATACGGCGTTGCTTGCTGCCCCAGCCGAACTGGACCAGGCTGCCTTGCGTCAGGCGGCGATAGGGAATGTCACGCTTCAAGGCCGACGCAACAATGGCGCCGGTGCTGGGCCCCAGGCGGATGTCTTCGTTCAGCTCTCGCAAACGCTTCAGCTCGTCGGCGACATCAAAGGGCGTGTCCTGCATGGCCGACATGCAAAGCTGCTGGGCCAGCTCGAAGGCCTGCCGCCCCACCTCTTCTTCGCTGTACTCGACAATGACCTGATACACCCCGTGTTCGGAGGTGGGCTTGGCGCGGCCGAAAGTCACCGGGCAGCCCGCCGCCGACTGCAACCGCAGGGCGGCATAAGCCAGTGCATGGGCGATGGAATTCGCCGTCTCCGGACTGAAGGTCCGCAGAATGTCGATATCGGGGAAACGAGCGCGCAGGCGGGTTTCAAACGCGTCGACATCATCAATGACGCGCTCGGCTTCCGAGCACGACACAATGGCTTCTATCACGGTTTGCCGGCACCATAAATTGGGGCCGCGCAGCGCGCGTACTTGGGAGACTTCCATGACTAGTCCTTGTCGCCTCGGTAATCAGATTGAACAGTGTGTGGGGCGTTTGCCGATCGTTCGGCTCAGTGTTTCGCCATGGGGGCCGCCAGCAGGCCCTCGTAACTTTCGCCGGGCTCGACGCCGAAGGTTTCAATGCCGGCCCGCATCAGGTCCAGGCATATGCCCAGGGCCCATGCCGCCGCAATGGCGGCCAGCACATTGCAGCGCTGATGGTCCGGCGCTCCGGTTTCAAAGAAGGGGATGGCAGACAGATCCGTCACCGCCGTCTCGGCGGCCCCATCCGCCAGCCATATGCGCCCATCGCGCAGGAACACCGCGCGCCCGCCGGCCTGCCGGTGAGCCGAAATCACGGGGCCTAGTTCGGACATGCCGAAAAAGATCACCTCGCCATCGCACAAAGGAGCCAGTTCGGCCACCAGCCGATCATCGGCGTTCAATACGGCCGTGCCTTCAGGCAGGATGACGTCGACCTGAGTGCGGAACACCTTGAGCAGATACTCCAGATCGTCGATGTATAGCTCGGGATAGCGTTCGGCAGCATCGATGTTGGTCACCACGCCGACCGAGCATCTTTCGTAGGCCAGACCTTCAGTCAGGATGCTGTGCGCGCCATTTTCTATTACCCCTGCCTGGACCGCCCTGTTCAGCAGCACACGGCGCGCTGCCTGCCAATTGGCGCCGTCCGTGCGCTGTACGTGGCGGCGGCCGAAGAACAGCCCAGTACCGCAAGCCAGGCCGGTATATTGACCGCTGAGCTGCAAGAAGCGCGCGATCAGCCGCGATACGGTCGTTTTGCCTTTGCTGCCGCTGACTCCGACGATGGGGATATAGCCCTTGTCGCCTTCGGGAAACAAATGATCGACTATGGCTTTCCCTACTGGCCGCGGCTGGCCTGAAGCCGGCTTCAGGTGCATCAGCAGCCCGGGCCCGGCATTGACTTCGACAATGGCCCCGGCTTGGGCTTCCAGCGGCATGGAAATGTCTTCGGCGACCAAGTCCACGCCGGCGACATCCAGGCCGACCACGCGCGCCGCCAGCTCGACCGCCGCAGCAACGCTGGGATGCACGGAATCCGTGACGTCGATGGATACATTGCCGTTGCGCTGGATCAGCACCGGCCGGCCGGCTTCGGGTATGGCGTCCGGGGCCAGCCCCTGGCGAGCCAGTTCCAGCCTGTTGGCCGAATCCAGCCGAATGAGATTCAAGGGGTGATCCTCGTCGCGCCCCCGGCGTGGATCGGAATTCAGCTGCAGTTCTATCAATTCTTCGATCGTGCTGCGGCCGTCCCCGATTACTGCGGCCGCATCTCCGCGTGCAGCAGCGACCATGCGCTCGCCGACCACCAGCATGCGGTGCTCGTCGCCGCGAACGAATCGTTCAACCACGACGCCACTACCCTCGTCCACCGCAATCTCGTAGGCGGTTTCGACTTCAGCGCGCGTCATGAGGTTGGTGAAGACGCCGCGCCCATGATTGCCATCGGATGGCTTGACGACGGCCGGCAGGCCGATGGACAGCGCCGCATCCCACGCGTCATCGATGCTGTCGACCATCCGCCCTTCGGGCACCGGCACGCCGCAAGCCTGCAGCAGGCTTTTGGTCAAATCCTTGTTGCGCGAAACGCTTTCGGCAATGGCGCTGGTGCGGTCCGTTTCCGCCGTCCAGATGCGGCGCTGTTTCGCACCGTAACCCAACTGGACCAGATTGGCTTCGCTCAGGCGGATCGTTGGAATATCGCGGTCATCGGCCGCCTCGACGATGCACGCCGTGCTGGGCCCCAGATGCAGGTCTTCGGCCAGTTCGCGCAGCTCTGCCACGGCTGCCGCTACGTCGAAAGGCCGGTCCTGTATGGCTGCCATGACCAGGTCACGCGCCGAAATCAGGGCCGCGCGCGTGATGGTTTCATGCCAGGCCCGCACGATGACCTTGTATACGCCCCGCACCGCCGTTTCCCGGGCGCGGCCCAATCCCCCCGGCATGCCTGCCAGGCTCTGCAGTTCGAGTGTGACGTGCTCGAGAATGTGGGCAGGCCAAGTGCCATTGCGCAGCCGCTGCAAAAAGCCGCCGCGTTCGCCGACACTGCAGCGATGCTCGATCAGCGTCGGCATCCAGGCAACCAGCCGTTCGTAAAATCCGGGAATGAGATTGGAGGGATAATCCTCCAGCTCGCCGATATCTACCCATGCTTCAATCACCGGGCGGTACGCCCAAATATTCGGACCGCGCAACGCCACCATATTGGTGAATTCAATACTTTTTTCTTTCATCTGGAATGAAAATAGGTAGAAGAAACAAGCCGTATAGCAATTGGTGAGTATTTAACGGCAATTGACCGTCTAAATGTTTGCCAAGTTCCTTCAAAGAGAAGAAAATCATCACCAGGAGGCAAAAAAACCACACCATGCTTTCTCGCGCTTACCTCACAGCTGCTTTCAACGTGAAAATAGCGCATCTTTACCTTACGGAATCCCGCACACGGGACGATCCACGCAAAATCAATGACTCATAAAACACCTGCGCCTCAGCCGGCGCCTGCGCCTATGCCCGACGAAGGCACTGAGTTGCTGGAACAGTTGCTGGACGCAGACGAATCCATCCAGGCCTGGTTGCGAACCGATCTCAGTACGCAGCTGCAGTTTGCGGCGGGCATGGTCGTATTGACCAACAAGCGCCTGCTCGCCAAAGGGCCACTGGACGAGGAGTGGCAGGCGTGGACACTGCACCCGGGCATGAAGCTGGAGCACCGCGACCACGCCGGCGTGGGCACGCTGGAATTGCACGACAGCCAGCGCCGTCTTGCTGTCTGGCGCTACACGCTCAAGCATGGCGTCCCGGCATTGCAATTGGTCGAGCGCTTCGACCGCCTGCGCGGCCAGAAACCGGGCCCGGCATCCGTCAGCCCCGAGGACGCCCTTCTGGCGGGCACGGCGCAAAGCCGGGACGCATCGTCGTCCTGGGCGTTGCTGCGCTTGTGGCGCTTTGCCAGGCCTTACCGCAATGCCCTGATCCTGGGCTTCTTTCTGACGCTGGCGTCCACCGCCGCGGCGCTCGTCGCCCCCTACCTGACCATGCCGCTGATGGACAAGATCCTGATCCCGTTCCAGAACGGGGTGCCCATCGATTACGCGCTGGTGCGGCTTTATCTGGGCGGATTGCTGCTTTCTTCTTTACTCGCCTGGCTATTGGGTTGGGGCCGTACCTACATACTGGCCTGGGTAAGCGAACGCATCGGCGCTGATTTGCGCACCGCCACCTATCAACATTTACAGGCCCTGCCCTTGCAATACTTCGGCGGCAAGCGCACCGGCGACCTGATCGCCCGTATCGGTTCCGAGTCGGACCGCATCTGCCTGTTCCTGTCCCTGCACTTGCTGGATTTTGCCACCGATGTGCTGATGATCGCCATGACGGCAATCATCCTGTTCACCATCAACCCCTGGCTGGCCGTGGTCACCCTGCTGCCACTGCCCTTCATCATCTGGATGATCCATATGGTGCG
>JAEWEH010000276.1 GCA_023389535.1 Pseudomonadota bacterium | reverse complement strand
CGAAACGGGTGAAATGGGCCGGGGCCTTGGTCTGATCCACATCAGTCAGTGCAAGCGCCGCCGTGGCCGTCGTCGGCGTCAGCAAGGCATCGACCCCCCCTTGAAATACCGC
Source organism: Pseudomonadota bacterium (assembly GCA_023389535.1). Taxonomy (GTDB): domain Bacteria; phylum Pseudomonadota; class Gammaproteobacteria; order Burkholderiales; family Burkholderiaceae_B; genus UBA6240. Next base: position 8,694 of record JAEWEH010000276.1, on the reverse strand, counting down.
CGCCATGTCCCCCTGCATGGCCTCGCGGCGCCGTATGGCGCGCAAATAATCGGCAGCCCTGACCTGCCGCCCCTGCAGCAGGCGCGGGCGCACGTCTTCGTCGAGCGGCTGAGCCGGATCTTCGACCAGCTGCTCGTAAAAACTGTAGCCCTCCGAATTCATGATCAACGCATTGAGCTCCGCGACTTCAGCATACTGATACGGCATTTGCACATCTACGATTTGAGCGCCGGCGTCCCGCAGCACTTCGACGGATGCATCGTAGGCGGCCAGCACTTCGCCGTCCACGCGTTCCCGCTCGGCGGCAGGCAGGCGAGCCAGCCGCAAGCCGGCAAGATCTTGTCTTGGCCGCAAGAGCGCTTGGGCGCTGGGCGCCATGGCTGTGCGATGATCAAGCGGGTCATGGCCCTGCAGGGCGCGATACAGCAGCCGGGCATCCCCCACGCTGCGCGTCATGGGCCCCGGGGTGTCCAGGGTCGGACTGAGCGGCATGATGCCATAGTTGCTGATGCGGCCAGTCGATACTTTCAGGGCAGTCAGGTTGCACCATGAGGCCGGCAGGCGCACCGACCCGCCGGTGTCCGTGCCGATGGCCCATGGGGCCAGCCCGGCGGCCACAGCGACGCCCGAGCCGCTGCTCGACCCGCCTGGGGTGCGCGGCGTATCCAGCTCCCACGGATTGAGTGGAGTACCCAGCCGGGAATTCGTGCCCCAGCCGCCCGTCGCGAATTCAACCGTATGCGTCTTGCCCAGAATGATCACGCCCTGCTGTCGCAAGCGTTGAACGATGGTCGCCGTCACCGTGCTGCGCCGTTCCTTGTAGGCTGCGCACCCGCCCATCGTACAGCGGCCCTCGATTTCGAGCAGATCCTTGATGGCTATCGGTATGCCGTGCAACGGCCCCAGGGCCGAACCAGCGCGGCGCGCCAGGTCGGCGCTTTGAGCGCTCAGGCGAGCCTCATCGGCATAAGTCTCTACAAATGCATGCAGTCTTTTATCCTTGTCAGCGATTTCTCGCAGAAAGTGATCCACCAGCTGCAATGATGAAATGCTGCCTGCTTGAAGCTGGGCCGACATGTCCTCTACGGTGATGAATGAACTGGGCAATGACATCGCGGGGTCCTTATTGCGGGTGATGACGCAAGTTTCAATACTCGGCCAAATGCTTATTGATGACTTCGGATGTACCCAGAATATCGGGGTATTTCTCGCCGGCGTCCACGCGCAGCAAGGTCTGCTTCTCGCCGGTCTGCAGCCCGATCGCCTTGTTCGCGGCGAACTCGATCAACTCGGGCCGCAAAACCAGTACACCGTTCTCGTCCGCCAGGATCGCATCCCCAGGCGATACGGCAACGCCGCCGCAGGAAACCGGTATGCAGAACTCGCCCCCCATGCCCAGCGTCTTGACGGTGATCGTTGACAAACCGCGTGCCCAGACCGGTATGCCATAGCGGCGCAATTCATCCAGGTCTGTCACCACACCGTCGGCGATGATGCCGACGACGCCGGCCGCCCGTGCAGCGTATGCCAGGGCGCCGCCCAAGCTGGCATGGCGCTGGTCGCCGCAACGGTCTATGACCAGGATGTCGCCCGGGCGCGCCTTGCCCACGGCATAGTGGGCCATGGCCCCGTCCGGCCCCGGGTAGCGGACCGTCACCGCCGTGCCCGCAATGCGCTTGGGCGGGAATACGGCGCGGATGCCGGGGTCCATGAAGCCCGTATGCAGGAAATGGCCAATCGTGGCAGGCTCGGCACGGGATAATAATTCGATGCGGTCCGGCGCAATCTGCTCCGGCAAGTCTTTCAATAAATACATCTTCCATTACTCCAAAAGGTCAAACAGCCAACTATCTGTACCAAAGCGCTACGCCCGGCCATACGACCAGAATGCCGATCAGCGCAAGCAAAGAAATCAAGTAAGGCGAAACACCCACGAAAACATCCATGAGCGAGCCGCGTCCCCGCGCCGCCTGCACCACATAGCAGTTCATGCCCACCGGGGGCGTTATGAGACCGGCTTCCGTCACCAGGATGACCAGGATGCCGAACCAGACCGGGTCAAAGCCCACCTTGGCGATGATGGGCGCCAGAACCGGCACGGTCAGCACCGTCAGGGACAGCCCTTCCAGAAAACATCCGAGTATCAAGTAGATCAGCACGATGAGCAGGATGATCTCGTACTTGCTGAAGTCCAGCCCCAACACGAAATCTTCCAGCAAACGGGAAAACCCGACCATGCCCAGCGCGAAATTCAGCAACGCTGCAAAGACGATGATGATCATCAGAATGGCATTGGTTCTGGCCGTGGCGAACAATGCGCTGTTCAAGATCCGTATGGACATGCGGCCTTTCGCCAAGGCAAGCACAAGCGTCGCCAGGACGCCCAGCGCGGCCGCTTCCGTCGGCGTCGCGATACCCGCGTAGATTGATCCCACGACAACCAGAAACAAGCCCAAAGGCGGCAATAATCTAGGCAGCGTCTTCAGACGCATGCTCCAGTCCGTGTCGATGATCTCGCCGTCCCAGTCCGGCCGCAGGATGCACATCACCCACGTCATGACCATGAACAAGGCTGTAAGGATCAGGCCCGGCACAATGCCGGCGAGGTACAGTTCGGGTATCGACGTATTGGTGATGCTGCCATACACGATAAGATTGATGGACGGCGGAATCAGAATGCCCAGCGTGCCGCCGGCCGCTATGCTGCCCAGGAAGATGCGCTCGTTATAGCCGTGCAGCTTGATCTGCGGAATCGCGATGGAGCCTATGGTCGCGGCTGTCGCCAGGCTGGAACCCGATGTGGCCGCGAATATGGCGCTCGTCACCACATTGGTCTGCATGAGCTTGCCCGGCACGCGATTCAGCCATGGCGCCACGGCGTCGTACATCTCACCCGCAATGCCGCTGCGCACGAAGATCTCGCCGAGCATGATGAACAAGGGCACCGAGATCAGAACATAGTTCTGGGACTGAGCCCAGGAAGTCATGCCCAGCGAATCGATGATGGGAACCGGGGAAATGAAGCCTACCGCCAGTGCGCCTATCCCGATGACCGTGAAAATAGGCAGGCCGGCAAAGAAGAGGATGAAGGCGCCGAGGATGAAAGCCAGCCCTATCGTCATAACGTGTACTCCCCGGCCTGCTCCCGTTCTTCAACCAGATGGACCACCTTTTCGTAGTCGCGCCTGAGCGCCAGCGCCAGGCTTTCCAGCAAGACGACCACGGCCGACAGCAGAAAAAGGACTACGCCACCCAGAAAAAGAAACTGGGGTATCCATAAGGGCAGCCGCAGCGGTGTGTTGGAGACGGCGTCGAATACCAGTGAATCCAATGCGACCACCCAGACCTGCCACGCCAGCAGGCCTATCATGCTCGCGATCACCAACACGGCAAGCACGTCGAGCCACGCTTTCGCCGGCAGCGGCAGATTCATGTGGATGACATTCACGCGGATATGGCTGCCTTCGAAGAAGGCGTAAGACAACGCCCAGGCCGTAGCCAGCGCCAGGGCATAGCCGCCCAGCTCGTCCGAACCCACGATGGCGATGCCAAAGACCTTGCGGACGATGACGTCGACGCTGACCAGCATGGCGCTGAGCAACAGGATATACAGGCCCGCCAGCGCTACGCCCCGTGATATGCGCGCCAACCATGTTCTTGTTTTGGATATGAAAGTCATGATTATTCCTGAAGTCCTTCCATGGACGGGCGCGGCCGTCCATGGAAAGGGTTGAGCCGCTACGCTATTTGGCGGAGATCTTCATGTCCACCGTCTTGCCCACGGTTTGGTTCCAGGCCTCGGCGCACTCGGCCCCGCACGCTTTGCCATAGGCCGGCAGGACATGCTGCTGCACGATCTCGCGCACTTTGGCCAGGTCTTCCTTGCTGGGCTCGACGAGCTTCATGCCGCCTTGTGTGACACCAGCCTTGCCTATCATCGTGCAACGCTTGTCGTCGGTATTGCACCAAATGCCTTCATCGACATTCTTGGCCTGGATCGCATCGCTGATGTGGCGGTAATAGTGGGTCATGGCCTTTTTTAGCCACTGCTGCTGTTTCTCATCCAGCTTTGCCATGCTCTTGCTGTTGATCACCTGTATGGTCGGCGCCCATCCGACGATCAGCGTGTACATCGTGTCGGACACTTCGTACAGCTTGGCGGTGTTGCCCGACATAGTCCCGGTGACGACGCAGTCGATCACACCGCGCTGCAGCGCAGGAACCAGTTCACCGAACGCCATAGTGACCGGTGCAGCGCCAAGCCCCTCGACCAGTTCAGCCAATGTGCTGGAGCTGACGCGTATCTTCTTGCCCCTAAGGTCGTCCACTCCCTTCACGTCGCCCTTGCAGAAGAAGGTCTGAGCACCCGACATGCCGGCCCCCAGCAGCTGGACCCGATAGCGTTTTTGCAGGGCCGCTTCGGCAGCCGGCTCGTACGCGGCCAGCACCTTCTTGATGGCCTCTGTGGACGTGGCCACCCCAGCAAGGTCAAAGCCATCGAGCGTAGGCACGTCGCCCGACCCGTAATTAGCCACCATATTGGCCATGTCGAAGGTGCCTTGCGACACCAGTTTCAGCGCGTCCGAAGGTTGCGCATTGATTTCCGTTACGCTGTTGAGGGTCGCACTGACTTTGCCGCCGCTCAGCTCTTTGACCGTCTCGCTCCAGAAGGGCTTGACCACAAAGACCCATTCCGACGTACCGACCGGCGGCCCCAGTACGCGCATCGAAAAGGGTTTCATCTCCTTGGCAAGCGATAAAAGCTCGGCCTTACCGTCTTCCTGTGCGCATACGGCGGTAGTCGCCATCATGGCCGCCGCCACGAAAGCAGTGGAAAACAATTTCACATATGTTTTCTTCATTTTTTCTATCTCCTTTATTGACCAGCCACTCTCCCTGAAAGAGGCATGAGTTCGAACCAATTGAACAACGGACTGCAAGAGCTGATATGCGCCGGCACGGCCCATCAGATCAGGACCAGATCCTCGGCCAGGACGTCGCCGATAAGCATATGGCCGGGCGCATGCGTGATGCAGATGGGAGGTCTCGCGACGATAGCCGCCGCCTGCGGCGTTACGCCGCAGCCCCAGAAAACCGGCTGTTCTCCGGGGAGGATGTCGGTCGGCTCGCCTTCGTCCGGCCGGCTTACGTCCTTGATGCCTATCGCCGCCGGGTCGCCCATATGGACGGGCGCCCCATGCGCGCCCGGCAAACGGCCGCAGACGTCGTAGGCGATCCTGGCCTGCTCGGGCGTGTAAGGGCGCATGGATACCACCATGGGGCCATGAAAAACACCGACACGCTTGGTCTGAATGGAAGTGCGGTACATGGGCACGATCTTGCCTTCATCCACATGGCGTACCCGCAGCCCCGCCTGCTCGAGCGCATGCTCGAATGACAAGGAGCACCCCAGGACGAAACCCACGAAATCATCCTGCCAAAGGTGCGACACGTCATCGAGCTCCTCCACGAGCTCGCCGTCCTTCCAGACGCGGTAACGCGGCACATCGGTGCGCAGGTCGATGTCTTCCCCCAGCATGGGAACTGCGGCGCTGCCCGGTTCCGTCATCCCTATAAGTGGACAAGGCGTAGGGTTGGCGTGGCAATAGCCATGGAAATCATCGGCCCAGCTCTTGGGAAGAATGACCAGATTGCCCTGCCCGTAGCCGGGCGCCATCCCGCTGGTGTTGCCATTGAACAGACCTTCACGCGCCTGCATGCGCACCCCCCGCGGCGTGGCCGCCCAGTCCGGTAACCTCTGTGCTTGATCAACCCGTTCCATGTTCCCCACCTTCAAAAGTAGATGAATCTACGCCGCCGGCGATGTATCAGCGCCGCGCTTCCATCGCCGCGAAAAATTCGTGCTGACGTACCGCCAGCGACTGCGCTTCGCTCAGTTCAATACGTTTAAATCTGATGGCCTCACCAGGCATGCTCTGGGCCAGCCGAGGCAGATCGGCCGAGATCACATTGGCGATACGCGGGTAGCCGCCACTGGTGCCACGATCCGCCATCAAGATAATGGGCTGGCCATCCGGCGGCACCTGGATGGTGCCGAAACTGACGGTTTCGGACAGCATGTCGCGGGGCGTGCGCAAGCTCAGCGCCGGGCCTGACAGGCGGTATCCCATGCGGTCCGACTGCGGTGTGATCGTGTAGGCATCACCCAGTAGCCGATACAGTGAAACCTTGGAGAACTGCGCCCATTCCCGACCCGCGATGACACGTATGGGCGCTTCCGGCGGCGGCGCGATATCGATCGGGAACGGGTCCGGCGCAGCGCAGCGGCCAGTTATGGCGGGTGCACGCAGCGCGATGACATCGCCCTTATGCAGCGGCATGCCATTCAATCCGCCGAAATGCGCCCGGGCATTCGTGCTCGCACTGCCCATCACGTCAGGCAATTCGTAGCCGCCATGCACGGCCAGATAGCTGCGCATACCATGGATCCGCTTGCCAAAAGACAGCGTAGCGCCCGCAACGACGTCGACCACCCGATTCATCGGAACCGCTGCGCCATCCACGCTGGGGCTCAAATCGGCGCCGCACAAGGCTATCGTCGCCGCGGCACCGAATACCAAGGTGGGGCCCATCAGCGTGATCTCCAACGTCGCCCGGTCCTGCCCATTGCCGACGAGCAGATTGGCCAGGCGATGAGCGCGCTGGTCCATGACGCCATTGACCTGCACGCCGTAGCGCTGATAGCCGATACGGCCCAGGTCCTGAAACACGGAGTACATTCCGGGTTTGATGACTTCGATGCTCATCAGCCCTTCTCCCGCTGCTGCTGCTCCAGCTCGTAGAACCGGCTTGGGCTGATGGGTTCGAATCGGATACGGTCGCCTGCGTTCAGCAAGCAAGGCGATGCACTGTAAGGGTCGAAGAGCTTGAGGGGCGTGCGGCCTATCAGGCTCCAGCCGCCGGGCAGCGTCATCGGGTAGATGACCGATTGCCGGTTGGCCAGCCCGATCGAGCCTTCCGGTACGGCCGTGCGCGGCGTCGGCCTTCGGCCGATGGCAAGCCGCGCATCAAAAAGACCTATGTATGGGTGGCCCGGAGCAAAGCCCAGCATGAATACCCTTGCCTCGCTCTGGCTATGGAGGCGAATGACTTCTTCGCGGCTTATGCCGCAAGTTCGTGCCACCGCGTCCAGGTCTTCTCCGAACTCACCGCCATAGCATACGGGAATCACCTGTTCTCGCGCCTCCATGTCCTGCTGAGCGCCGAGGCCCCCCAGCAGCGCTTCCAGCTTCGCAGCCAAGACATCCCAAGGAGCCTGCCCGTCATCGCTCGATACAAAGGCCGCCGGATCGTAATGCACCCCAACGGCCGCCATGGACGGCACGATATCGGTCACACCCGCTAGACCTGCGGATAGCAAGGTGTGCGCAATATGGCAGGCGGTGTCATTGGCTCGCTCTATATCGCTTTGATCGAATTCGATCACCAGGCAGCAATCGCCGCAAGGCTGCATGCGCCATGCATTCGGAGATTTCAATGTGCTGTGCATACATTAAAAAGCCGGCCGACCGGCACCGCTGCATCCAGCATATTTATCGTCTTCAACACCGCCCAGATCGTCGCCTGATTCGATGTCACCACGGGCACGCCCAATTCCTGTTCAAGCGCCGGGATGCATTCCAGCGCTCGCCATGCAGTGCAAGAGCAGAACAGCGCCTGCGCGCCGCCATGGAAATGCTCGAGCGCGAAGCGTGCTATGTCTGCCGGTTCCTGGTCATTCACGCTGCGATGCCCTTGCGCGGCGGCGCGGCTGTCGCCATGCACGCCTTTGATGTCCAGACCCTGAGCCCGGTAGTACTCGGCGAGTTTTTGATTGGTCCACTCGGGATATGGCGTGACGACGGAAATCGATGTAACGTCCAGGGCCTTGAAGGCTTGCGTTACCGCCGTGCTTGTCGTCACGCAGGGCACGCCCGCGCGCTGCTGCACCAGCTCACGCACCGCCTCGTCCCATTCCGGCCCTCGGTAGAAACTGCCTGAGGTGCATGCATAGACGATCGCATCGACCTGCGCGGCCGCGACCAGGTCGATTTTCTCGGCCAGCCCGCTATTCATCCTGTCAAGGAACCCGGCAGTCATCGTTCCGTCGGGTATATGAAGCCGCTCGCTGTGCGCAGTGACCTTGCCGGTCAATAACCGTTGGAAGTCTGCTTCTACCGAGCTATTCGTCGAAGGAACCAGGACGCCGATACGCTTGGGCACCATGCTTTGTCTCTCTTTGCGCACCCATGCCTCCGGTCGGAGCGCTTTGGTACACTTTATTGGCTGTTTTATGGTTGATGTCCAAATCCTATCCCGATGTCGCGTGCAAGGGGTAATCAAAATTCCCAAGCCGGCCATGGTCAATTTCTATCATGAAGATATCGCTTAGCCAGATAGAAACCTTTTACTGGGTCGCCCGGCTCAAAAGCTTTCATGCCGCGTCCCGGCATCAGCATCTTACGCAGCCGACTATTTCGGCACGCATCCACGAACTCGAAAGCGCTGTGGGCCATCGCCTGTTCGAGCGCAATGCACAAGGGGCGGAACTTACTCCTAAAGGCGCCTCTTTTCTCAAGAAGGCTGAAAAGCTGCTGCATCTGGCCGACAACATGCTGACCGAAGAGGCGGACCCGATGCGTGGACTACTGCGATTGGGCTCGAATGAATCCTCGGCACTGATGGGACTTGCAG
>JAEWEH010000205.1 GCA_023389535.1 Pseudomonadota bacterium | reverse complement strand
CCATGGCAACCGCAATGGTTCCGTGGCCGCACATATGGGAATACGCCGCCCCGTCGATGTAGATCAGCCCTGCGTCATAATCCGGCCCCGAAGGCGGAGTCAGGAAGACGCCGAACATATCATTGTGGCCGCGCGGTTCCTGCATCAAGGCCTTACGCACCCAATCGTAGTGCTCAGTCAGGAATGCCCGTTTTTCCAGGATGCTGGACCCCGCAGGGTAAGGGATGCCATTGTGCACGATGCACAATGGCTCGCCCTCGGTGTGCGTATAGATCACGTCGAAAATGTCCTGCTGTTGCATGTTGCGTTCTCCTGCGTTTTCAGTTGCGCTGTTGTTTGTTCGAAAAAACGTCCAGGCCTACAAGAAGGTCCACGAACGTGATGACGACGATGGAAATGAAGATGGTGATGGCGGAGACCGCGGCGATGGAGGGATCCACGGAATATTGCACATAATTGAAAAGCTGCACTGGGATCGTATTGAGCACGGCCGTGGTGTTGAACATGGACAGCTCCACGTTGATCCACGAGGTGATGAAGCCGAAGATGGCGCCGCTGATCAGGCCAGGTTTCATCAGGGGCAGTGTTATCTTGAGGAAAGTCGTCCAGGGCGAGGCGCCCAGATCCGCCGAGGCGCGTTCAAACTCTATGTGTTCGCGCGTCAGCACGACCGACAGCGACTTCAGGATAAAGGGCGTGACGATCAGGACATGCCCCACCAGCAGGGCCCAGAAGGTCTGCGCGAAGCCCAGGTAGCCGGTAAACTGCAACAATGCCGACCCCAGCACCAGGTAAGGCAGCACCAGCGGCGCCGACAACACCGCCGCCAACAGCGTCTTGCCGGGAAAATCATGCCGCGCCAGCAGCAGCGCGCTGGGAATGGCGATAAGCACGCCCAACGCCGTGGCGCAGGCCGCCAGCAAGGTGCTGGTGGCAAATGACATCATGTAGGTATTGTCCGCCAGGACTGCGCCATACCATTTCAAGGTCAGGCCTTCAGGCGGAAAGCGCAGATACTCCGTACTCGTCATCGAAGAGCCAATGATGACCACCAGGGGCAGCACCAGGAAACCGATGGCGATCAGGGCGACGAGCCGGACTGCTAATCTTGCCAGCATCTCACTGTTCTCCTTTGACACGGCCAATGTGATTGGCTACGCCTACCAGGGCCAGCGTCAGCACGAGCAGCACGATGCTCAGCGCGCCGCCATAATTGAAGTTGAAGACGGTGCTGTACTGTTGGTAGATCAGCATGGAGAGGACCGTGACGCGTCCGCCCGACAACAGGGCCGGCGTGACATAGGCGCTGGCCGCCAGTGCGAACACCATGATGGCGCCGGACGCCAGGCCTGGCAGCGACAAGGGCAAAGTAATGTGGAAAAAGGTTTGCGCCGGGGACGCGCCCAGATCCTTGGACGCATTTTCCAGGCTGCGATCGATGCGCGACAGCGCCGTACCGATCGACAGCACGGCAAAAGGCAGCAGGATGTAAACCAGGCCAATCAGGATGCCGAGTTCGGCGCCCAGGAAACGAATGGGACGATCCACCAGGCCCGCGCCCCTGAGGAAGTCATTGACCATGCCATTGCGGCCCAGCATGATCATCCAGCCGAAGGAGCGCACGATATTGCTGGTGAACAAGGGCACGATCAGCACAATGATGCAGATGCGGCGCCATAGTTCGGATCGGACGATACGCACCAGATACCATGCCAGCGGGTAGGCCACCAGCAGGCAGGCTACCGTGGCGAACAGCGCAATGCGGAAGGTGGTCAGGATGATGTCCCAATGGTATTGGTCCAGCAGCACTTTGGCGTAATTGACGCCCGACAGCGCGCCGGTCGATGCATCCATCAGGCTGGAAACCAGCACCACGCCCAGCGGCGCCAGAAAGAATACCGTGAAAAACAGCAAGGGCACTGCTGCGAGCTTCAATATAAGGGCAGCGCGCGACGTCATCTTATGCCTCCACCAGGTGGATGCGTTCCGCCGGCAGATGAATATGCACCGTGTCGCCCTTCTCTAGATCGAGATCGTTGGCGCCCAGCCGCCGCGCCTCAATGGCCGTGCCATTGAAGTCCAGGTAAACCGTGGTATGGCTGCCGATATTGATGACGTCTTCCACCTTGGCGGCGCCGGCCGAGCCCGGCATGGACGTGAGGGACACGCCGATATCTTCCGGACGCAGCATGGCCAGCACCCCGCCCTGGCCGGCGCGGGCCGCCGGCCCCACGGCCATGCCGCAACATGTCAGGCGCAGTTCGCCGCCGGCCGTCTCGCAAGCAAGCAAGTTGGCATCGCCGATGAAGTCAGCCACGAAGCGGCTGCGCGGCTGCTTGTAGATCTGGTCGCCGGTACCGATTTGTTCGATGGTCCCGTGGTTCATGACGACGATGCGGTCGGCCATGGCCATCGCCTCTTCCTGGTCATGCGTGACGAATATGAACGAAATCCCGAGCTTTTCCTGCAGGGCCTTGAGCTCCAGTTGCATGCGCTTGCGCAGCTTCAGGTCCAGGGCCGACAGGGGCTCGTCCAGCAGCAACAATCTGGGCCGGTTGACGATGGCCCGGGCCAGCGCGATACGCTGGCGCTGGCCGCCCGACATCTGCGCCGGATACCGGCCGGACAAATCCTGGAGGCCGACCATTTCCAGTGCTTCCAGAGCGCGGCGGTGGGCTTCCGCCTTCTTGATGCCTGCACGCAAGGGACCATAGGCGACGTTGTCCAGCACCGTCATGTGCGGAAAGAGCGCATAGCTCTGGAATACCGTGTTCAGCGTACGCTTGTGCGCAGGCAGGCCGGTGACATCGGCGCCGTCAATGAATATGCTGCCGGTGTCGGGCTCCAGAAAACCGGCGAGCGTCGCCAGCAGCGTGGTCTTGCCGCAACCGCTGGGGCCCAGCAGCGCCACGAACTCGCCCTGCTGCACCTCCAGGCTCACATCGTTGAGCGCCTTGTACTTGCGCTGGAAAATCTTGGTGACATGCTGAACAGACAATAGCGCTGTCATGGCGAATGATTCCGGTTCAAAGAGAAAGGCGAAACCCGAGGCGGCGCAGCCGATGCCGCGCCCAACGCCTCTGCTATTTATTACTTGCGGGCGACTTCGCGGTTCCAGGAGTCGGTGATGGAGGCACGCAATTTATTGATCTCCGACCAGTCCAGGAGATTCAGCTTGGAGATATCGCCGTTCACGCCCCAAGGCATTTTTTCCTGTACGCTGGCGTCGACCTGCACATCTTTCACGGCAGGCCCCAGATACAGGTTCTTGGCCAAGCATGCGGCGGATTCCTGCGTAAAGGCCTGATTGATGAATTTTTCCGCGCCGGCCTGGTTGGGCGAACCCTTGACCAGATGCACGCGGGCATCCGTGGCCCATACCCCTTCTTTGGGTACCGCGAAGCCGATGGGCAGCCCTTTGTCGGCCAAGCCCCATGCGCCGACATTGAAATGAGCCCCGATGATGGCTTCACCGGACTGAAAGGCGTTGCTCGCCGCGCCCGAACTATCGAAATAGGCCGCGACATCCAGTTTCTTCAGCTTCTGATAGACGGGCGTCAGGTCGCTAAGCGGCGTATTCCAGATATTCGCGAGAAAAACGATGAAAGGAATGCCGGCGGAGTTGGCGGGCGATGGAATGACCACCGCACCGGCGTAGTCGGGATTCCACAGTTCGTCCCACGACGCGGGCGCCTTGGAGATTTCCTTTTTGTTGTAGGCGATACCCAGCGAGTAATAGCCAATGCTGCCCGCGAAGTTGTCGCCGCCGCTGTTTTTGTAAACCGCCGGTGTCTGCAGCTTACCCAGGTTGGGTACGCTGTCGCCTTTGATCGGCCGCAGCAGCCCATCCGCTTCGGCCAATTCGCTGATGCCGCCGTCCAGAAACGCAACGTCGATTTCGGGCTGGGCTTTCTGTTGCCGTAGCTTGGCCAGTGTCGTGTTGGAAGTGCCGATCTCCGGAATGACTTTGATCCCGGTGGCCTTGGTAAACGGGTCGGCGATGCAGCTCTGGAACGCATCGCCCCAATTGCCGCCGTACCAGGCGACGCGTAAATCCTGCGCCTGTGCTGTGCCGGCCATGGCCATGGCCATGGCCCCGAATACGGCAGCGACGGAATATTTGTGGAATGCTTTGCTCTTATTCAATGTTTTCATGTTGCCCTCCTCGAATACGGCCAACGAGGCCGTGTAAGTAGCATGTGGCACATGCCGAGATGACATGATGCGATTGAATCTCGACTTTAAATTGAATAAGATGGACAAAAAACAGTATATTAACGACATGCGTGCGGGCAGCCGGGCCCTTACCACTGAATAGCACGGCATCGCTTTCAGACATTGGGCGCCCCGGAAACAGCGGGATTATTCCGCCACCGGAATCCGCGCGCAAAGTCCACATGCAACACCAGGAGGCGCATGTCCGTCATTGATATCGAGCGGGACGCCAAAAGCGATCGGCCCTTGCGGGTCGGCATAGTGCTGTTGGACGAATTCACCTTGACGGCCTTCGCCGGTTTCCTGGACGTACTGCGCCTGGCGTCGGACTATGGCGGCAAGAGCCGGCAGATTCTGATCAACTGGTCCATCATGAGCGTGGATGGGCAGCCCCGGCGTTCCAGCGCCGGCACATTGCACGGCGAATTGTCCGATTTGCAAGACGTCGATTGCTTCGACTATATCGCGATTTGCGGCGGCAACAGCTATGCCAACACGACGGCGCACTCCGCCAAATTATCCAAATGGCTGGTACAGGCCCACCGCCGGGGCATCACCTTGTTGGGTCTGTGCACCGGCACGTTTGCCATCGCCCATGCAGGGCTGGTGCAACAAGGCGAGGTGTGCGTGCACTGGAATGTCATCAGCGAGTTTCAGCGGCAGTTCCCCGACATCAAGTGCAAGAACGATCATCTATTCATCGACGCCGGACGTTTGATTACCTGCGCGGGGTCCACCGCCGCCATCGACCTTGCCCTGTATCTGCTGACGCGCCACTATGGCAGGGACAAGGCGCAGCAAGCCCTGCGCCATATGATGCTCTTCACCATCCGCCCGGCGCGGCTGCCGCAAGCCCATTTCTATGTCGATCTGGATAATGTGCAAGACATACGGGTGCATAAGGCCGTCTATTACATCGAGCAGCGCATCGACGACTTGCCCTCGGTGGCCGACATCGCCGCCCATGTAGGGGTCAGCCCACGGCAACTCGAACGCATACTGAAGGCGTCGCTGAACACCACGCCGGCCGCCTTGCAGCGCATGATCCGGCTTCAATACGGAAAATGGCGTATCACGAACACGCGCGACACCATCACCGATATCGCACTAAGCTGCGGCTTTGCCGACAGTTCCCACTTTTCCAGGGAATTCAAGGCTTTGTTCGGCAAGCCCCCACGGGCTTTCCGCGTAGCCGCCTGAGGCGTGCCCACGCTGCGCGGCCCCTAACGGCCCGTCTTTCAGGCATCCGGGTGCGGGACCGGCTTTTGTATCGCCAGCGGCAGGGACGAAAAACCGCTGGCGGGGTAATGCGCCTTGATGACGATTGCATCGGCGGCCAATCCAATATGCTGCGTGCCGGACAGCAATTCTTCCATGACCACGCGCAATTCCAGGCGGGCCAGCGGCGCGCCCGGGCAGACATGTACGCCGGCGCCATACAGCAGGTTCAGTGATGGATCGCGATCGAGGCGAAATTCGTCCGGATCGCCGAATACATCTTCATCCCGATTGGCCGATATCCAATTCAACGCCACGCGTTCGCCTGCCTTCAGGCTGCGGCCGCGCACCTGTACCGGCCTGGTCACCCGACGGCGGTTCATGACCAGGGGCCCGTGGATGCGCAGGATTTCGTCTATGGCCGCGGGCAGCAGGCCCGGTTCCGCGCGCAGCAAAGCCTGCACATCGGGATGTTCCGCCAAATAATGCGCCAGTATGCCGACCGAAGCGGCCAAGGTACCCAGTTCCCCCACCGTCCAGTTGCGTATGATGCTGACGATCTCGTTTTCAGTAAGCGGCCGGCCGTTGACCCGTTCGCGCAGCAGACGGCTGGTGACGTCGTCCGCGGACCCATCGACGTCCCGACGGCAATGGGCCAGCAATGTTTTCACATGCCCATCGAATTCTTCCGCGACCCTGGCCATGGCATGGGGATCGGCTGCAAGCGTGGCGGCGCGGTTCTTCTGCGTCCACTCGTGCAGTGGCTCGTGCAGACTGTGTGGCCAGCCCATGAAGGCGCACTGTATCCGCAGGGCGAACACCTGAGCGAATTGGGACATCCATTCGCTCTGGCCTTCCGGTAGCGAGGCCACGAGCGAGCGCGCTTCGCTGCGGCACACGGGTTCGAATTCTCGCATCCGCCGTGCATTGAAATAAGGCTCGATCAACTGGCGGAAAGGAGTGTGTTCGGGCGGATCCATGCCATTGGGCA
>JAEWEH010000202.1 GCA_023389535.1 Pseudomonadota bacterium | reverse complement strand
GTCGTCAGGAGCCTCACCCGCAACCTCGATCTGGGCCACTGCGGTATCGGCATTCAATGTCCCATCGACATCCACGAGATGCTTCACCATCGTTCCGTCTTCCTCGGCCGGGATTTCGATGACGGATTTATCGGTTTCTATTTCAAGCAAGGTCTGCCCGTGGACAAATGACTGGCCCGGCTGCACCGCCCAGGCCACCAAACGTGCCGAATCGATTTGTTCACCGGTCGGAGGCAGCAAGAAATTCTTCAAGTAAGCCATTATTCGTCCTTCGCTGGCCAGCTGTGCCGCGGCCGCTCATTCATCGTGGGAATCGAGAACACGCAACGGTCTCTGTCGGTCAGGGGCGATTCACAAAACTCGAAATATTCGGTTTCATGAACTGCATGAATTCGGTGACCGCACCTTCGGGCTCCGCCACGTAGAACACCTTGGTATTGCCGTTGCGCATGACCTTGGGGGGCGACACACAGCGATACCCCGCTTGCACGACTTGTTCATAGACGGCATCGACATCGACAACCTCGAAGGCCATATGGTTGTAGCCAAAGTCGCATTGCCGGCGCGGCTGCGCGTCGCCCGCAGGCGAGTAGTATTTGAAGAGCTCCAGGCGATAGTCGCCATGCCGCAGCATGGCCCAGCGCACTACGGCACCCGGCAGGCCGACCACCTCGCCCAGCGCAGCTTCGCCGCGCTGATCCATTTCGCCTTCCAATTCAAAGCCCAGAAAGTCTATATAGAAGCGCTTGGCACGATCAAAGTCGTTGACGCAAATGGCTGTGTGATGCGCCTTGAGCAAGTCGTCTCGCAATGTCATTTTTTCCCTTTCTCTTGCAAATTCAAAGCGCCCCGCGCCCGCCGTCGATGCGGCGCAGCGCCTGTTCCACCGCGGCGCTGCCGGCCAGCGCGGCGCTCTCCAGCACCTTGGACACCACAGGGGCGGCGTTGGCACCAGTCACATGCACAATCTCGTGATCCAGCCAATCGAAGAGGCGGGCCTGGGCATCGCTGACGATGCGCGAACCGATGGAGGTGCCGCGCGCCGTCTGCTCCACAATCAACAGCGCGTTCGTGCGCTTCACGCTGGCTTCGATGGTTTCCCAATCCAGGCCCAGTGGATCCAGCGTGCGCAGGTCGATCACTTCGGCATCCACGCCTGTGGACTCGGCTGCCTGGCAACTGACATCCACCATGGTTCCATAAGTCAGCACGGTGCAGCGTGTTCCGCTGCGGGCCACCCTGGCCTTGCCGAAGGGCACGATGAAGTCCCAACTGCCGGAAGGCACCTGCCCTGTTGTCTTGAACAGGTCGCTGTACTCGACAACGAGTACCGGGTCGTCGCAGGCAACGGCGGCATTCAACAGGCCGATGTAGTCATAGGGCCGCGATGGCGCCACAATGCGCCACCCGGGGTACAAAGCGAAAAGCCCGCTGGCGTCCATGGAATGCTGGGAGCCATAGCCGGTGCCCGCCGACACACGGCTGCGCACAATGATAGGCACGCCGAACGAGCCGCCGAACATATGCCTGACCTTGGCGATCTGGTTGAACAGCTGATCCGCCGCCACCAGGGCGAAGTCCGGATACATGATTTCCACCACAGGGCGCATGCCATTCAGTGCCGCCCCCAGCGCCAGGCCCGTGAAACCGTTCTCGCAGATGGGTGCGCCCACCAGGCGATCCGGGTAGCGTTCGCCGATATTCTTGGTCGCGCCCGACGTGCCGCCACGCAGGCGATGGACGTCTTCGCCTATGATGAAAATATTGTCGTAGCGTTCCATATTGCGCAGCATGGCGCTGGAAATGACATCAATGAAACGGGCCTCCTCGAGCTCTTTTTCGGAACGGGACTCCAGTTCGATGGCATCGCGATCCGCCAGCTCGGAAAGATCGCCCCGTATGCCGACATCCACATCGGCCGGATCGGGCCACAGGGCCGGATTGATCTGCTGCTTTTTTTCGTCGCCGTAATGTTCAAGCAAACGGTCCAGCGCCGCGTCTATCAGCTTGTCGGCACGAGCCTGAAGCCTGCTCACACCCTCAACATCGATGAGGCCGGCCGCCTTCATCTGCGCTGTGAAGCGCTGGGCGGGATCACGCGACAGCCATTCTTCTTCTTCGGTTTTTTCGCGGTAGCCAAACGCACTGCCCTTCAATGCACCTGATTGATGCATGTGCCGATAGGTCTGGGCCTCCAGCAACACCGGACCGCCTTCGTTTTCTATGATTTCGCGCGCCTGTTGCATGGCCAGGCGTGCCGCCACCACGTCCATGCCGTCGAACTCTATGGACGGTACGGCCAGCGACAAACCCCTGGCTGACAGCCGCGTCTCGCGCGTCTGTTCCGAGATATGGGTGGAAACGGCGTACAGATTGTTTTCCACGAAGAACACCGTGGGCGTGCCGTACAGGGCCGCCAAGTTCATCGCTTCGTAGGCCGCGCCGCTTTGCATGGCGCCGTCGCCGAAGAAGGCGACCGAAATGTCGTCGCGCTTGTTCAGCTTGTCGGCAAAGGCATAGCCCACCGCGTGCGAAGGGTTGCCGCCCACGATAGCGTTAGAGCCGTAAATGCCCGCCTCGGGATAACGCAGGTGCATGGAGCCGCCCCGGCCACCGCAGTATCCCGGCGTCAATCCCAGGATCTCCGCATAGGTGCGGTACACCACATCGAACATGGCTTGCGGCAGTTCCTGGTCCAGCGGCGAATACCCATCGGGCTTGGCGTGGTTGAGCGCCTTGGCCAGGAACTGGTGATGCATGCGGTGCGTGCCATTGATCTTGTCTGTGGAACGCAGCACCGACATTGCCCCGACAGCCGCGCCTTCCTGCCCTATGCTGGAATGGGCTGGGCCATGCAATATGCCCGCCACGCTGAGCTTGAGAAGCTTTTCCTCAAAATGGCGTATCAGTATCAGCTGCTCCAGCATCACCGTCAGTTCACGCTTGTCGATTGAGCGTAAGTCGGTGTCTTTGATTTCCAATCTGGACCACGGCGTCTTGGTCTTGAGCGCCACCAGTTTTGCTGCCATTATTGCGTTCTCCCGTTCGTGTATCCGTGCTTGTGTCCGTGTTGCGGCCGCGCGCATCGCTATGCGCCCCAATTTCTGCGTATCCGCGCTTCAATCTTGCGCATGACATAGTCGATGGCGGCGCCCACCACGCCTATCGCCACCATACCGGCGATCACCACCGTCGAGGTCAGGTTGCTTTCGCCCTGGATGATCAAATAGCCCAAACCGGTCGAACCGACAATCAGCTCGGCGCCGATCAGCGATTGCCAGCCGAAGCCGGCGCCTATCCGCAACCCGGCCACAATCTGCGGCAGCGCGGCCGGAATCAAGACCTCGGTCAGCGTGATCCAGCGGCCCGCGCCCAGCGTCTGCGCTGCTTCCAGCACGGCCTTGTCCGCCAGTTTGGCGCCGCTGTATGCGTTGACCACGCAGGACGAGAACACCCCTGCGAATATCACCAGCACGGGCGCCATAAAGCCTGTACCCAGCCAAAGTATGGAGAAAGGCACCCATGCGATAGGAGGGATGAAGCGCAGCCCTTCGAACAAGGGGCCGATGAGCTTGTCCATGGGGCGGAAACGCCCCATCAGCAGCCCCAATGGAACACCGACCACCGCACCCAGCAAGAAGCTGACGAAAAACTTCTGCAAGCTGGCCAGCAAGTGGGTCTGCAGCACGGATCCGGCATAGGGTTCCCGAGTCAGCCGCGCCAGTTCCTCAAGGACTGCGCCGGGGCCGGGCAGGAACTTGACCGAAACCAGGCCTGACCCGGAAGCCAGCGCCCACACCGCAAACAGGCTGGCTATCCCCAGGACAGGCAGGATATAAGTTTCCAGGGCATCGCCCTTGCCCCTGCTGCTGCTTATCGCCGCCATGGTATGACCCTCCTTTCAATGGCGCCCAGTATCACGCTCATCAGCACACCCAATATGGCAATGCACACCATCGCCACAAATATCATCCCCGAATCAAGGTCTCGCGTGGCGACGATCAGGATGTGGCCCAGGCCCATGAACGAGCCGACCAGTTCCGCCGCCACCAGCACCATCCAGCAGGCCTGCAAGGACATGCGCAAGCCCGTGAATATCTGCGGCAGGGCGCTGGGAACGGCGATGCTCCAGAGCAGGCGCCGCGACGATGCGCCATGAACCTTGGCAGCTTCCATGAGCACGGCGCTTACATTCCGTATTCCCGTGTGCGTATTGATCAGCGCCGGCGAAAAAGCAGCCAGCCAGATGACGAAGATCTTGGCGGGTATCCCCAGCCCGAACCACAATATAGTCAAGGGAATCCATGCGATGGGCGCGATGGGCCTGATCAGCTGAAAGATGGGATTGAGGAAGGCGTCGGCTTTCTTGCTCCATCCCATCAGGATGCCCAGCGGTATGCCCGTCAGGATGGCCACGGCAAAACCCAGCAGCACTAGGCCCAGGCTCGAGCCGATATGCTGCATCAAGGTTGCGCCCGCATAGCCGGGTTGCATCAGGAATGTCAGCGCTCCGTAGGCGTCCGGTATTGACGGAAACTTGACCGACCTGACCAGCTCGAATGGGCCTGTCGCCAGGTACCAGATAAGGATCAGCAGACCAATGGCCGCCACTCCCGTGAAACCTCGCATCATTCTCATCCTGTCCCCCTTCTTCGGCCTTTTCTTGCGGGCGCCCGAAGCCGGCACAGACAGCGTCAGCGTCGAGCCGGCGTTGGAATATTGTTGGCTCATGGGTTGCTCCTTCAAGCGGGAAAGCCGCCATAAGGCGCCCATCCGCTACCTGCAATGACGCCGCCGTCGCACGGTACGGTAGCGCCGGTCACGGCGCTGGCGAGTGGAGAAAGCAGGAAACAGATCACCTCGGCGATTTCCTCGGGCCGCATCAAGCGCCCCATGGGCGTGGCATTCAGAATTGGCGTGAGGTCGCGTTCGCCCTTGCGTTCCGCAGGCCGCAGAAACGGTGTGTCCGTCCAGCCCGGCGCCACGGCGTTGACCCGCACGCCCCGCCGTGCCCATTGCACGGCAAGGGCCTCTGTGAGATTGACCACGCCTGCCTTGGCCGGGCCGTAGGCCAGTACCGGCCCGGGCCGGAAGGACAGCACAGAGGCCACGTTCACCACCGCCCCCGATCCACGGCCGGCCATGGCCCCGCCCACAATACGGCACGCTATATATGTCGTTTTCAAGTGGGAGTCCAGCACCCGCTCCCAATCATCCACCGGTTGATCTTCGATCCGCTTGGGTACTGGCGGCATGCCCGCGCAATTCACCAGCCCGGCGACTTGCGGCAAGCGCTGTGCGAGTTCCTGATGGGCCGCAACCATTGCGGCCTCGTCAAGGGCGTCTACATGAATTGCGGCGGCGTGGGCACCCAGCTCCCGGACGACGACCTGCGCGCCTTCTTTATTTCGATCCATGATGCCGACATACCCACCGCCGGCCACGATCTTGCGCGCCACGGCCGCGCCTATGCCGCTGGCGCCGCCCGTCACGATTACGCTGTACTGTGACATTTTTTCCGCTTCCATCTTCGTCTCTACCCCTTAGCTGTTTCTTGGCTGCTTTCTGGATGGGCCAAAGCAGCGTACAGACCCGACGTCGCCTGAGGCCTTTACGGCAAACGTTTACCAACAGATCCCTGCCCTGACGCCGCGGCGGACCGCCGGCGCGGCCGCGCCAGCACCTTGAATCGAACTCAGTGCTGCTGAGCCCCCGCGGTATCGTGCTCACGCAACAAGCGCCAGATATGGGTGCGCAGGTGCACGAACGACTCGAGGTCCATGACTTCTTCGATATGCGGCAAGCTGTCCCATGCCTCGCGTTTACGCACGGACGCCACGTCGACGATTTCCTCTATGCGGCCAGGCCGCCCCATCAGCACGACCACCCGGTCTGCAAGATAGACAGCTTCTTCTACGCTATGAGTGATAAAGAGGACCGTTCGCGGGCTGATGCGCGACAGCTTGATGAGTTCCTCCTGCATGACCACACGGGTCTGTGCGTCCAGGGCGCCAAACGGCTCGTCCATCAACAGGACATCCGGATCCAGCGCATAGCTGCGGGCAATGGCCACGCGCTGCTGCATGCCCCCCGACAACTGATGCGGATAGGCGTCTTCACAGCCCTGCAGATTCATCAGCTTCATATAGTGGGCGATGATCTGCTCGCGCTTCGTGCTGTCCACCCCCTTGCAGCGCAGCCCGAAACCGATATTGTCCTTGACAGTTTTCCAGGGGAACAGGGCGAATTGCTGAAACACCACAGCGCGGTCAGGCCCAGGGCCGGTGACTTCCTTACTGCCAACGCTGACCGAGCCGGTGGTGGGAAACTCCAGCCCCGCCGCCATCCTCATCAGCGTCGTCTTGCCGCAGCCCGACGGTCCGACAATGGCTACGAATTCCTGCTCGCCCACCTGAAAGCTGACATTGTCCAGGGCAAGAAAATCCTCATTGCCTCGGCGGAACGTACGCTGGACATTCTCGAAATTAATCTGACTCATGTATCGATCCTTCTCAAACTGACATTAAGGCGAGGCCTGGCCTATGCCGATGGCCATCGCAGCCCGCTTGCACTGCGCTTGCC
>JAEWEH010000198.1 GCA_023389535.1 Pseudomonadota bacterium | reverse complement strand
ACCATCATGGTGTCCAGCTGCACGAATTGCTGGCGATAGGTTTCCATCTTGGCGTCGATGCGTTCCGACATGGCGGTGTATTGCTTTTCCAGGTCCTTGATCGCGTCGGTCATGCTTGCGGTCGCGCTGCTGATCAAACCATCGCTTTTCGCATAGCGGTCGGCCACTGCGGCGATGTTGGCGCTAATGCCTTGCTCGCCCGCGAACAGCTTCTGCACACCCGCCATATTGTCCTTCAGTGCGGCGGCCAGTTTTTCGTTGTCCACCTTCAGGATGCCGTCGCTGGGATTGGTGGTGATCCCCATCTGCGACAGGTTGCGCAACGCACCCGACGACTCGGCCGTATTCAGTGCGGCGCGCACCTGGCTTTGCACGCTGCGCGCCAGGGTGTCGCCGGTCAGGGCGCTGCCCTTTTGGCTGTCGACATCATAAGAGCTCAGAGTCTTGATGATGTTCTGCAGATTGTTGTACGCCGTGACAAAGGTATTGATGGCCTTGGACGTGACTTCATCATTACGGGTCAGCGACAGGGTATTGTCCTTGCCGTCTTCGGTTTCCTTGGCCAGGGTCAAGGTTACACCTTCAATCGCGCCTTCAACGGTATTGCCCTGGCTTTCGATCGCGATGCCGTTGATGGAAAGCTTGGCAATCTTCGCCGCTTCTTCGGTAAAGTTGGTGCCGGGGTTTTCCGCATCGAAGCCGATCAAATTCTGTACGGCGCCTGCATCGGCGCCGCTGACCGTGATGGACGCCACCGCGGCCTGCGTGCCGGTGTTCTTGGCCGTCAACAGTAAATGGTGGGGCGTGGCGCCGCTGCCGCTATTGACCAGCGTGGCACTGATGCCCAAGTCAGATTCAGCATTGATCGCTTTCACGATGCCTTCCATGCTGGTATCCGCTTTGTCGACCTTGATCGTCTTGGACTTGCCGTTTTGCAGGGTGACGGTGATATCCACGGTGTCGCTGGACAGCGCCAGCTTGCGGTCGGCCTGGCCCGTGGTGGTCAGCGTCTGGGCGGTGGCCAGCTGTTCGACCTTGACACTGTATTGCCCGGCGATGGCCTTGCTGGTGGCCGTCGCC
The DNA here is from genome assembly GCA_023389535.1 of Pseudomonadota bacterium. Lineage (GTDB taxonomy): Bacteria > Pseudomonadota > Gammaproteobacteria > Burkholderiales > Burkholderiaceae_B > UBA6240. The sequence goes on along the minus strand of JAEWEH010000198.1, from coordinate 1,820 downwards.
GTGAACGCATCGCCGCTCACGCTGGTTTTCAGCGCGCCGAATGTTTCGGACTTGGCCAAGGCATCGCTGGCGGTCTTGAGTGCTTCGATGGAACTTTTAATGGTGCCATAGGCCGACAAGCGGCTTTGCACCGTGCTGGCGCGGGATTCGATCAGCGTCAGCGACTGGTTTTCGCTGGCACGCAGCTTGGCCAGCAGGTCGTCCAGCGGCAAGCCCGATCCGACGCCAATAGATGAAATAGCCATTTTCTATACTCCTATGGAGGCATTGTGCCCCCGTCTTGCCGGTTTCAATGCCGACGTCAGCGCCTGTTCGCCGCGTTAATTCTTGCCTTTATCCGGCAAGGCCGGTTTTTGGCGCCCCATGTGGCTCGGGTCCGTTATACACGTGTATCGACGCTCTTGCCCTGCAGCTGCACAATCATCCTCGCAACGCGGATGACGGCATCCGTGGGAACCGTGCGCAGCACTTCGCCGCTTTCGCTATCAACGATGGATACAACAATGCGCTGCGCTTCCGGGTCGACATCGAAACGCATGCTTGTGGACCAGGCCTTCATGCTGGCATTCAAGGCCTCCAGCGCCTTGTCCAGCGGGTGTTCCCCTTCCCCGGGTCCGCCGGCCTGGTTGCGCGTCGCCGCGGCATCGCGGCCACTCGCGGTTTCCGCAGCGGCGGTGACCTGTACGGCGGGTTCAGGCAGGGACGCCGGCCTTTCTATATCCGCCGCGATCGGTCCGAAGGGCGTTGCCGCGGGATGAGACGTAATCGGGTTCACCATTGCTGAAGCTCCAGAAGTTTGATCCTTGGGCGTAGCGCCTTGTTGGCGTTTTAACGGCGAATCGCGGCAAATCTTTAATTCGGCGAATAAGCGATGAAATGCCGGGCTGATCCGCCCAACAAAGGGCGCCTGGCCGCGCCACAATAGCCACGTGGGTCAGTCCCGTTGAAGGGCCTATTCATCCGCGCATCCATCCGCAGCCCTGCGCGGCTCGCAGGCGGCGCCGGGTTTCATTGGACGCAAAATTCTTTCCGTATAGCTAAGCGCTTTCATGTTGAGTTCCGAAGACCGTCTTGTTGGGCAGTATGCCCCACTGGTTCGCCGCCTGGCCCTGCAAATGGCCGCCAAGCTGCCTGCCAGCGTGGAACTTGACGACCTGATGCAAGCCGGCATGATGGGCTTGCTGGATGCCGTCCGGCGCTATCAGCAGACGGCCGCCGCGCAATTCGAGACCTATGCCATCACGCGCATTCGCGGGGCCATGCTGGACGAACTGCGCAGCCAGGACTGGCTGCCGCGCAGCGTGCGCAGCAAAGCAAAAAGCATAGAACAAGCCATGCACCGGCTGCATCATCGCCTGCTGCGACCCGCCACCGAGGCTGAGATCGCGGAAGAGCTGGAGATGCCGCTGGAGGAATACCGCACCTTGCTGGACGATGCGCGCGGCGTTCAGGTCATCCATTACGAAGACCTGGCTCGCCATCGCGACGATTCCCGATCTGCGCAGGAAGTCGTGCAAATCAGCGGCGACGAGACTCAGGCGGCCCATTGGGTCAACCCCCTAAGCCAATTGGTGTCCCAGGGCTTGCGCAAAGCATTGATTGCCGCCATACAGGCCTTGCCCGAGCGCGAGCAACTGCTGTTGTCCCTGCAGTTTGAACAAGACCTGAACCAAAAAGAAATCGGCGCCGTCATGGGGATTACCGAGGGCAGGGTATCGCAGCTGCGATCGCAGGCGGTGGCGCGCATTCGCGCCGCGCTCGCGCGCGACGACTGGCATGAAAGCCCCGGTGAGGCGGAGCTGCAGGCGCTGCTGTAGCGG
>JAEWEH010000183.1 GCA_023389535.1 Pseudomonadota bacterium | reverse complement strand
CGCGGTTGTAGCCTATGCGCAGGTGGCGTTGTACAGAGGAAATCGACGCCCGCCGATTCTTGAGCACGACTGCGACCGCCTGGTCGTATAAAGGATCGGATTCGGTGTCGGCGAAGCCCGTTACGCTGCCCACCCCGTCACCGGTTTCCCCTTCCAGGGCGCCTTCCAGCAGGCCTTCGACATAATTGGGCTCGCCCTGCTCTTTCAGGGCTTCAACGACGCGGTGCACCTCGTCATCGTGCACAAAAGCCCCGTGTACCCGTGCGGGCAGGCCCGAACCGGGCGGCAGGTACAGCATGTCGCCCTGCCCCAGCAGGGTTTCCGCCCCCATCTGGTCCAGGATCGTCCGCGAATCAATCTTGGACGACACCTGGAATGCGATGCGTGTAGGGATATTAGCCTTGATGAGGCCGGTGATCACGTCCACGCTGGGCCGCTGGGTGGCCAGGATCAAGTGGATGCCGGCTGCCCGTGCCTTCTGTGCCAGACGCGCGATGAGCTCTTCGATCTTCTTGCCCACCACCATCATCAGGTCCGCGAGTTCATCGATGACCACCACGATCATCGGTAGCGTCGTCAGCGGTTCGGGCGCATCGGGCGTTAGCGAAAATGGGTTCGGTATGGGTTCTTCGCGTTTGATGGCGTCGCGTATCTTGGTGTTGTAGCCGGCTAAATTGCGCACGCCCATTTTGCTCATCAGGCGATAGCGCTTTTCCATCTCGCCCACACACCAGTTGAGCGCGTTGGCGGCGTGGCGCATGTCGGTGACCACGGGCGCGAGCAAATGTGGAATGCCTTCGTAGACGCTCATTTCCAGCATCTTCGGGTCGATCAGGATCAGGCGCACTTGCGTGGCGTCGGCTTTGTACAGCAAGGACAGGATCATCGCGTTGATGCCCACCGACTTGCCCGACCCGGTGGTACCGGCCACCAGCAGGTGCGGCATTTTGGCCAGGTCCGCCACAACCGGGTGGCCGGCGATATCCTTGCCCAGCGCCATGGTCAGCAAAGAGCTGCTGGCATGATAGGTCTGTGAACCGATGATTTCGGAAAGCTTGACCATCTGCCGCTTGGGATTGGGCAGTTCCAGCCCCATCAGGTTCTTGCCGGGTATGGTTTCCACCACCCGGATGCTGACCAGGCTCAGTGCGCGCGCCAGGTCCTTGGCCAGATTGACGATCTGGCTGCCCTTGACGCCGGTGGCGGGTTCGATTTCGTAGCGGGTGATGACCGGCCCGGCCTGGGCGGCCACCACGGTCGCCTTGACACCGAAGTCAGAAAGTTTCTTCTCGATCAGGCGCGAGGTATATTCGATCGTTTCAGGCGACACCGTCTCTTGGTTGTCCACGGGCATGTCGAGCAGCCCGATGGCGGGCAGGTCGCCGGAGGCGCCCGATGCCGGCGGCGCAGTAAACAGCGTCTTTTGCTTTTCCTTTTCGACACGCGGCGATTTGGGCACCGAAGTAACGGCCGGCTCGATACGTACCGGCTGCTCGTGCACCAATTGTTCCTGCTTGGCGACCACGATTTCCTCGCGTTCGGCCTTCTTGGCCACGCCAACGCGGCGGTCCTCGCGGGCTGCCTTCAATTCCAGCGCGCGGCGTATGGCTTTCTCGATTGCCGAGCCTACGCGTTCGGAGACATGCAGCCATGAAAAACCGAAGAACAGGCTGGCGCCCACCGCAACCATCACCAGCAACAGCAAAGTGCATCCGGTCGTCCCCAGGAAGGACGCCATGACGGCGGCAAGCAATTTGCCCAGTTGCCCCCCGGCGCCTGCCGGCAATTCGGCGCCAAACTGCTTCAGTTGCAAGGCCTCGGTGCCCATGACGCCAACGAACAGCAGGAAGAAGCCTATGCCCACTTCCCAGTGCACCCGTGGCAAAGGCTCATCTTTATTGGGAAGCAGCAGAGACGTAAGCCGATAGAATCCGGTGACCACGCGTTGGGCCAGCAGCACCACCCAGAGCCAGGCCGAATACCCAAAGAGAAACAGCAGGAAATCGGAAATATGGGCGCCCAAGGTACCGCCACGATTCAGCGTGGTGGACGACTGCACCGAATGAGACCAGGCGGGATCGGAAGGATGCCAGGTTGCCAGGACCAGGCCAAGCCAGGCAGCCAGCGCGGCGAACACGATCCAGCGCGCTTCGCGAAGCAAGCCTGACAGCCGGGACTGCAAAGGAGAAGGCCCGTTGCGCACGTTGCGCGAGGAGCGTGGGGATGTTGCAGGTAGTCTAGCCATGGACTCATTATAATTGGCTGTTCAACTTTTTCGGATTTTCTGTAATGACGACGCCAAAACACGCCAAAGTACTGATATTGGGCTCTGGTCCCGCAGGCTACAGCGCAGCCGTTTATGCAGCGCGCGCCAATCTGAACCCGGTCCTGATCACCGGGCTGGAACAAGGCGGGCAACTGATGACGACGACCGACGTGGACAACTGGCCCGCCGATGCCGAGGGTGTGCAGGGGCCGGACCTGATGCAGCGCTTCCAGGCCCACGCCGAGCGCTTCAATACGGAACTGGTGTTTGACCATATCGCCGGCGTCGACCTTTCCAAGCGGCCATTCACGCTGACGGGCGATACGGGGGCCGTTTATACCTGCGACTCGCTGATTATCGCCACCGGCGCCTCCGCGCAGTACCTGGGCCTGCCTACCGAACAGGAATTCATGGGCCGCGGTGTATCCGGTTGTGCAACCTGCGACGGCTTTTTTTATAAGAATCAGGACGTCATCGTCGTGGGCGGGGGCAACACTGCAGTAGAGGAAGCCCTTTATCTTTCCAATATTTGCCGCACAGTCACCCTGGTGCATCGGCGCGACAAGTTCCGTTCCGAACCCATCCTGACCGACAAGCTGATGGACAAAGTAGAGAACGGCAACATGAAGTTGAAGCTGTTCTACGAGCTGGAGGAAGTCCTGGGCGACCAGTCAGGTGTCACGGGCGCCCGGCTGCGCAATAATCAGACCGGCGCAAGCGAAGACGTAGCGGTAAGCGGCGTGTTCATCGCCATCGGCCACAAGCCCAATACCGGCATCTTCGAAGGCCAGCTGGATATGGAAAACGGTTACATCGTGACCCGCAGCGGCCTGAAAGGCTTGGCCACCATGACTTCAGTGCCCGGGGTGTTTGCGGCCGGGGACGTCCAGGATCACGTGTATCGCCAAGCCATCACCAGCGCCGGCACGGGCTGCATGGCGGCGCTTGATGCTCAGCGCTGGCTGGAGAATGCAGGCGAATAATGC
>JAEWEH010000165.1 GCA_023389535.1 Pseudomonadota bacterium | reverse complement strand
AGCTGGAGGTGGTTTGGGCGGCTGTGCCCTTGACCCTCAGGATTTGCCCGACATCAATATGGTCGGCGTCCTGCAAGCCGTTCCAGCGCTTCAGGGAGCTGACACTCTGTCCATGCTTGCGTGCGATCTTTGTCAAGGTGTCGCCCCGGACCACACGATATTCGCCATCTTTCAAGGGCCTGGTCGACCCGCAGGCCGCCAATAAGGCGGTTATACACAAGATGGCAAACAGCCGGACCCCGGGCGTGGGCCAGGATGCGAACCTGCGGACAAATTCAGAATGGGAAAGGCGATTGGAACGTAGGGGTAGCGGCATCGATCAGAAGTGCTCGGATGTCTCGCATGCGGGACTTGAGACGTAACGAGGCATTCGATATAAATAGAGACCATACTACATCATGGTTAATGGCGTTGGCCGCACGCTATCAGGTCGGTTCGATACTCATTTATTCCGGCAGCCTTATTGCCGCTAATGCAGCCGGCATGTCGCCAATCACGCGGCTGCTGTGTCCGCGACCTGCCGTATCCTCTAGAAGCAGAGCGCTACCGGGAATCATGCGCCGAGTATCCCCGTTGCTTGCCTCGAAATCCATCTGACCCTGGAGCACGTATATCCACATGCGTGCGGGCGACGGATGCTGCTCACCAACCCAGCCCACCGGGAGGTGTAGAAAACCACATTGCGTTGCTGGTTCGAAACGGGAAACACTGAAAGGAAGCGCGGGAGGAGCAAACTGCTTCGGGCTGACAGTGACTGTCACTGTGTCGAAGCGGCTGCCTTCCGCGCCATCAATGTTCAATCTGGGGAAGCGAAGTTCAATCATGAATTTCCCCTCGATATTGCTCGTTACCTTTTGAATCTGGACCTATGTAATTGAACATACCACGCCAAGATGCTTGCGCTACATATGGTGGAGAGAGCCAGAGGCAGAAGGAACGTTATATCTTCAGACGGCATGCCTGTAATAAGCTGGTTTGGCATGAATACAAGCGCCATCAGCAAAGTAGCAACAAACATCGCCACCACTATACAGGCAACAAGAATAATAAGTTTGAAAAGGCTAGGCTCGTGGATCGCCGCTTTGTTCATTGTCTTCCCCTTTGGTTTGGTTTTTTTGCTGCTAGTTGATCATACGTTGCCAAATACTGCGCTAAGATTCACTTGCTAAAGCTTGTTTTTGTAATTTCTAGCAGCGTAGGGGATACCAATTGACAGGTCAAGCCTTTGCAGTAAGCAAATTGCAAAAACCGCTACTGTTCGATTGTGCCAACAGCTCGGTGGCTGTAATGGACGCATTGCTGACGGTTAGCTCGATCAAGGGGGGGCTTGCCGAACGTTTCCGGGCATTCGCAAACCGGGTGGCATTGGCAAGCGTCGCCGGTCGCCCCCGACTGGGGGCCTATTGAGCCATTGCGCACTCTGCTAGCGTCGGCGCATCGGAGATGCCACTGAAAATAGAAAAGGCCGAAACATTAAGTTTTCGGCCTTTCAAGTATCCATGGACTTTAGCGGGGGTCCAAAGAAAAAAATCTGGAGCGGGAAACGAGTCTCGAACTCGCGACCTCAACCTTGGCAAGGTTGCGCTCTACCAACTGAGCTATTCCCGCGCTGCTTGGAATGCCGCTTCATGTGAATAAAGCGTCGAACCAGCGAAGAAAAAGATTATAGCATCTTTTCAAGGCTAAGGGGAATGGCCGCTAGCCACGCCGCCAGCGCTTCCCGAAGCCCTCAGGTTACAAGGGTCAGGCCGGCTTAGCGCGGCAGGCCGTCCACGTGCTTTTGGAAGCGTTGATTCAGCTCGGCATTGCTGATCACATCGGCAAAGCTTGCAAAACTGCCGTGCTGGACGATGCCTTGCGCGGCCCGCAGGAAAGCGTCCATGGCGACACGCGACAAGGTACCGCCGACGCTGATGCGCCGCACGCCCATGCGAGCCAGGTCATCGACCGAATAACCCAGATCGACGGCGTTCAGAAAATTTACCGGGCGTCCGCCTGCTGCTTGCACGACCGCGGCTATCTCTTCTTGGGTCTTGATGCCGGGCGCGTACAGGCAGTCTGCGCCCGCGTCGGCATAGGCCTTGATGCGGCGCGTCGTTTCCGCGATATCGGGGGCGCCCCTGACGAAGCCTTCCGTCCTGGCGGTCAGCACAACGCGTTCGCCGGTCTGGTCAATCGCGGCGCGAGCCGCTTTGATACGATCGACCGCAAGATTGAAATCATAAAGGCCCGATACCCCGTGTTGGGCCGCATCTTCGATGGACAGGCCGGCGACGCCCGTGGCGATGCAGCGGACAATATTCTGTTGCAGTCCGTCGATATTCTCAGAGAAGCCGTTTTCAAAGTCGGCATTGAGCGGAATGCTTACAGCGGCCGCCAGCTCTGTCAGGTGATCCAGCACAGATTCCAGGGTTTGCGCGCCATCCGGCAGGCCATAGGCGTGCGCATGACCCGCGCTGGTGGAAGCGATGGCCTTGAAGCCAAGATCCTCGAGGCAGCGGGCGGTACCGATGCTCCAGGGATTGGGAATGACAAAGCAGCCGGACTGATGCAATTCGAAGAACGCTTCGCGCTTCGAGGCGGTGGAACGGATTTCAGCCATGGATCACCTCTTGTGACGGGGTATGCTGCGTGGAAGGGCGCAGCATTCAGCTTTGTTGCGCCCGTGCTTGACTACCTAGGCGCGGGTGCCGGCCTGTTCCGCAAAGAGCGTACGCCGCCTGGCATGGGCGTGCCATTCCTGGGCCAGGGTCAGGACGACGGTCAAGACCATGAAGACCGCCGCGCCCAGGAAGATACCGCTGAACTGACCGCGGTCCAACAGCCATCCGAACATGACGGGACCGATTGCACCGCTGATGTTGAAGCCTGTCATGACGATGCCGAAGGTTTTGCCTTCGCCGCCGGGAGGCGCGGCTGCGCGAACCAGCATGTCTCGTGATGGCGCGATCATTCCCGTCAGTAGTCCAGCCAAGCCGAGCAGCGGGACGAGCGCCGTGTCCGCCAGCGGCGTTGTCGCGACAACGATGATGACGGCCGCCGCCAAGCCAAAAGCGCCGGCGGCGACAAAACCGTGATGGCGGGTGCGGTCCGCCAGATAGCCTCCGGCCAGCACCCCCAGCGCGCTGGCGAACAGGAAGGCGGTCAATGCGGTATTGGCCCAGGAAAGCGGCACGTCGTAACCTTGTACCAGGGCGCTGACGGAAAACCGTTCAATGGCGCCGGTGCTGAGACTGAGCAGGACGAACAGCAAGGTCAGCACCATGACGGCCGGTGTAAGCACTGCCGTTGCGGATACGCCGGTGGCCGCCGGACGGGCGGACGTGCCGGCCACGGCGGACGGCGGCGCAGGCTGTTCCGAAGTGGGCATTCTGAGCAATAGCAAGGCCAGTACACCTACCAGTGCCGTAGCAATAAATGCAGCCTGCAGGTTCAGGAACGCAGCCACGCCCATCAGGCACATGGGCGCCGCGGCGCCGCCCAGGTAGCCGGCGAAGGTGTGCACGGAAAATGCGCGGCCCATCCGGCCGGCCGGTATCCCCTTCGATAGCAGGGCATAATCGGCGGGGTGGTATACCCCATTGGCAATCCCCGCCAGTACCATGGCGATCAGCAGCCAGATATAGTTCGGGGCCAGAGCCAGGGAGGCAAAACTGGCGCTGCCCAATGCCAGCCCGCATAGCAGCATGTTGCGCGGGCCGAACCGATCCACCGCAAAGCCCAAGGGCGCTTGCACCAGTGCAGACACCACATTGAAGACACTGAGCGCCAAGCCAAGTTCGATGAAGCTCACGCCCATTCCTTGAGGCAATATGGGAAGCAGCGCCGGGATGGCCATGATATGGAAATGGCTCACGAAGTGAGCCGCAGAGACCTGGGGCAGCAGGCCTATGGTTCGGCGCGACACGGTATAAGAATCTCCTGTGGACTGGTGATGCCGATGTGAACGGCATCCTATCCCGTCATAGTACCTCTTCTGCCAGGGGGGCGGGGTGTCCCGTTTGGCTTCGACGGGCGCGCGATCTTGCCAACAGACCTTCAAGGGAACTATCCTTGATCAGGATCCTGGCGCCGCATGTGGGCGCGAATCAGCTTGAAAGCAAAAAACTACATGGACAGCTACGAGATATCCTTCAATCCGCGGGCCGCTGTGCCCGAATTTGAATCCTACGAATTACAGCGTCAAGCCGACAATCTGCAGGCTTTGTCGGCCAGGACCGATGCTGATGTCGCCTACGGTGACCACCCCCGGCGGAGGCTAGACATCTATCGGGCGGCGAACAACCCGCATGGGGATGTGCATGTGTTTTTCCACGGCGGTTATTGGCGCGCCGGCGACAAACAAAGCTACGCCTATCTGGCCAAGGCGCTGACTGATCGCGGTGTTACCGTCGTCGTGCCCAATTACGAACTGTGTGGGCCATCCCGCTTCGAGGACGTTGCAGATTCGGCGTTGGCGGCCTTTAGATGGGTGCTGCAGCACATTGCCGACTATGGCGGCTCGCCCGGGCGCATTACGATTTCGGGGCATTCGGCCGGCGCCTATCTATGCGCGCTGCTGCATGCGAGTGATTGGCATGCGCAGGGATTCAAGGATTGCGATATCTTGGGTTCGATATTGATCAGTGGCATATATGATCCCACCAAAGCCATCGGGACCAGCGTCAATCAGGAACTCGGGTTCACCGCCGGCACGGCCCGTGCGTTCGACCTAAGCCAAAAGCCCTGGTCGGCGATCGGGCCGTCCTATGTGGTGGTGGGGTTAGTGGAACCGGCCGAATGGATCGCCATGTCGCGCGATTACTTTCGGGATGTTGTCCAGCACAGCAGCCCGGCGGGGCGCTACGAGCCACTGCCAGGACATAATCACTTCAGTATCCTGAACGAATACGTTCCTGGCGGGCGGTTGCATACGGAGATTGTCCAATATCATCAGCGCGCTCCTTTGCGCGGCTGAAGGAAGCCGACTCCCGTCGGGATTGGCGATCGCTGCCGAAATCAATTCAAGCGCAAAGAGCGGAGA
>JAEWEH010000145.1 GCA_023389535.1 Pseudomonadota bacterium | reverse complement strand
GCCCGACCATGATCCATATCACGCAGGCCAGTTATCCGGTTCATGTGAATATGCGCAACGGTACGGTGATGTCCATGCTCAATACTGCGACCGGCCATGTCTTTCTGGCATGGCTGCCTGCCGGGATTGCCGAGCACTACATACAACGTGAAATCGGCGATAAGGCTGTGGTGACCAGCACCACCCCGCGGCAACCGGCTCCCGAAGCGCTGCAGGTCATGATCGCCGATGTACGGCGCGCCGGGCTGGCGCGCGCGCTGGGCAATCCGCTGCCCGGAATCGATGCGATATCCGTGCCCGTCTTCGACCATTCCGGCAATATCGCGCTGGCATTGACCAGCCTGGGTCCCACAACACTTTTCGACGCCCGCGAAGACGGCGCGATCGCCGTCGCCTTAAAGGAATGCGCGTCGGCCATCTCCGCCCAGCTGGGGTATCGGCCGGGCGCCTAGGACCAAGCGAACCTTATCTGGATTACGCCGTCACATACCTGTCACGCCGCTCAGGCGGCGCAAGAGTATGATGCCGAGCAATGTCCATGGGGAAACACATGCTCGAACGAGAACTGAAGCTTCATGTGCCGCCTGGCCGGCGCAGCGCCCTGGAAAGCGAACTGCGCGAGCTGGGCGCCGCGGACATAGAGCTTGCGGCGCGTTACTTCGACACCCCCGACGGCCGGCTGGGGCAGGCCGGTATCGCCCTGCGGTTACGGCTAGAGGGCAAGCAATGGGTGCAAACCATCAAGGCCCCTGGCCCTGACGAGCTCTCGCGAGTGGAAATCAACCACCCACGGCCGAAGCCCGAGCTTGACCTGGGGCTTTATGACAACACCTCGATGGCCCCATTTTTCGCCGGACTGGCGCACGCACCGGAACAACTTTACGAAACCCGGGTCCGGCGCCTGGTGCTCCGCCAGGATACCGGGGACGGCGCCATCGAGTTTGCATACGACCAAGGCGTAATCATTGCCGGCCGCTTCGAACTGCCCTTATGCGAACTGGAACTGGAGTTGATCTCGGGCAATGCCGACCAGCTTTTCACCGTGGGCGCCGAATGGCTGGAAAAATACGATCTGATATTGGATCTGCGCAGCAAGGCGGAACGCGGCAACGGGCTCGCCCATCTGGCCGGGACCGCCAGCGGGCAGGACGGAACAGGTCGCCGCACCGACTTTCCAGCCATGCAGGCTCATCAATTATTTTCCCCTCGCCGCGCCGGGGCGATCGCACTGGAAGCCGGCATGAGCCTGGCGCAGGTTTACCTGCGATGCATCAATGAATGCATGAACCACATCGTGCGCAATGCCACGTTACTGGCTGGTACGGAAAGCCAGTACGTCAGCCCGGAACTGAGCGCGGGCTACGTACATCAATTGCGTGTCGGCATCCGGCGCCTAAGATCATGCTGGAGGTTTTTCGGCAAATGGCTGCCTGTCCGCGACAGCGTGCTGGAAAGCGAGCTGCGCCGCTACTTTTCCCTGCTGGGCCAGGCTCGGGATGCGGACATCATCCGCCTGCATATCGAACCGCGCCTGATGGACGCAGGCATGCCCGCCCTGGCGCCGCCGAGCCGACCCGAAGGAACCGGTGCGGACATGGATCATGCCGACATGCGCACTCTGGCGGCCAGCGCAGCGTTCCAATCCTGCCTGCTGACTTTGCTGGAGCATACCGTGGCGACCGTCAGCCCGGCGCCACAGGCCAGACCCAAGGCGGATTCAGCGGAACATGCCCGCGCCGGCGATACGGCGCAAGCCCTACGGAAAAGGCTGAACAAATGGCTGAATCGCCTTTGCACCGAGGGCGAACATTCTTCCAGCCTGCCCGCCACGGAACAGCACCGCTTGCGCAAGAAAACGAAGCGGCTGCGCTACTGCCTGGAGTTTTCCGCCAGCCTGCTGGAGCGCAAACGCAGACGCCGCGTGCAGCGGGCCTTGGCCGCAGTACAAGAGGAACTGGGCCGACTGAACGATTTATATCTGGCTCAGACCCATTACACGCCGCAGGCCGCCCTGCAGCCGCAAGCGCTGTTCGCGCTGGGCTGGCTGCAAGCCATGCAGGAACAGGCCCAGACGCGGGCCGAAACGACATTCAAGAAGCTGGCGAACGCCGGCCGGCTGAAAAAGAAGAAAGCAAGCGCCCGTTGACGGATCCTAGTCGCCCAAAAGGGCCGAAGCAAACTCCTTGGCGACGAAAGGCTGCAAGTCGTTCATGCCTTCACCCACGCCTATCCAATACACAGGGATGGGCCTGACACCCTGGCTACCCGCGGCAACGGCCGCCAGAGTGCCTCCCTTGGCCGTGCCGTCCAGTTTGGTCACCACCAGCCCCGTCAGGTTGATGGCAGCGTCGAAGGCGCGAATCTGTGCGATGGCGTTCTGGCCGGTATTGCCATCCACCACCAGCAGCACTTCGTGGGGCGCCGCGCCATCTGCCTTGCCTATCACCCGCTTTATCTTCTTGAGTTCTTCCATCAAGTGCAGCTGGGTGGGCAGACGGCCGGCGGTATCTATCATGACAACACCCGCCTCGCGAGCGCGCCCGGCATTGACCGCATCGAACGCCACAGCGGCCGGGTCGCCGCCATCCTGGGCGATGACGGCCACATTGTTGCGCGCCCCCCACTCGATCAATTGTTCGCGCGCTGCAGCGCGGAAAGTATCGCCGGCCGCCAGCAGCACCTTCGCCCCCTGCGCTTGAAAATGATGGGCCAGCTTGCCAATGGAGGTGGTCTTGCCGGCGCCGTTCACACCGGCAATCATCAACACCAATGGGGCAGCCTTGCCCAGCGGAAAGGGTTTTTCCAGCGGCGCCAGATGTTCGGCCAGGATGTCGCGCAAGGCCGCCTTGACCTGCCTGGCGTCTTCCAGTCTTTCCTTGCGCACCCGGGCGCGCAGCGTTGTCAGCAGCTTTTCTGTCGCTTCCAGGCCGGCATCGGCCATGATCAGTGCGGTTTCAAGTTCCTCGAAGAGCGACTCGTCGACTTTGACGCCCACGAACAGGCCGCCGATGCTCTGCCCCGTGCGCGACAGGCCTTTCTTCAGCCTTGCCAGCCATGATCCTTTCTCCGGCGCGCCGGCGGCCGGGGGCACGGCTTCCGGCGTATCCGGCGCCGGGGGCACAAGGGCCTCGGGCGCAGCTTGCGGCTCGGCAGATGCCTGTTCCAGGGGAACGCCCGGCGACCTGGCCACCACGCCCGGATCGGTCTGCCCCGCGGGCGGCAAGGACTGCGACGCCGGCCAGAGTGCCGGTTCCCGCTGCGATTCTGGTTCCGGCTGCGGCTGCGGTTCCGGCTCGGGTTCGAGCCTGGATTCCGGCTCGGTTAAAGGCGAGTGAGACGGCCCGAACTTCGATTCGGGCATGGGCTCCGGTTCGTCGGCCGGCTGGGTCGCCGGCATGGGCGCTGGCTGGGCCGTCGCGGGCAAACCGGCAGACGGCCGCCCCGTCGGCATAGCAGTATCCGCGGGGTGCCCCGCTTCAGCCTGCGTCCCGGCCTCGGCCGGCAAAGCGACTGGCGGCTGGTCGGCAGGCTGCTCGCCGCCGGCGGGAGGAGCGGGTTTCTTTCTTTTGAGAAAACTGAACATATACGATTTACACTATTCGACTATTTTGGCTCGTCATGCAAGGGACGCCCAAGCGCACATGAAGAAGCATGTAGTACGTATTGTAGGCGGTGATTACCGCAAAACCCCCATAACAGTCCTGGACGCCACAGGCTTGCGCCCCACCCCCGATCGTGTACGGGAAACACTGTTCAACTGGCTGCACCATTTCTGGGACGGGCAGTTCTCCGATAAGCGCGTGCTGGACTTGTTCGCTGGTACCGGAGCACTGGGTTTCGAGGCCGCTTCACGCGGAGTGGGCCATGTGCAAATGGTCGAATAC
>JAEWEH010000120.1 GCA_023389535.1 Pseudomonadota bacterium | reverse complement strand
CACTGATACCGATCTGCGCGATGCCCTGCGCCGTGTGGGCCGTGAACGAGGCCGGGGCCGTACCGCTGAGCGTATGTTGTCTGAGGTGCGCCAGATGTTCCGCTGGGCTGATAAGCGCCAGCCGTGGCGCGGACTGCTGATCGAGGGCAACCCCGCCGAACTGGTCGAGCGTAAGCAGGTAGTGGCCGCCGACTACGCGCCGGGTATCCGTGACCGCATCCTATCGCCTGATGAAATCCGAGAGCTGCGCGACATATTCGCCAGCACTCAGGCCGCCTACGATGCCGCTGCCGACCGTCGCACGGCTGACCGGCCATTGCAGCCAACAACCCAGCTTGCCGTCTGGATATGCCTGTCTACCTGCTGCCGTATCGGTGAATTACTGATGGCGCAATGGAAGGATATCGACCTGGACGCGGGCCGCTGGTTCGTGCCAGGGCCGAACACCAAGACAAAAACCGACTGGATGGTGTACCTGTCGCCGTTCGCCTTGCGCCAGTTTGAAGCGCTCCACAAGCTGACGGGTGATACCGCGTGGTGCTTTCCGGCGCGTGGCGTGGATGCCCATGTCTGCGTGAAATCGGCATCAAAGCAGATAGGCGACCGGCAGATGCAATTCAAGGTGCGCAAGCCCCTGAAGAACCGGCGGCATGACAATAGCCTGGTGCTGGCCGGTGGGGTGAATGGTGAATGGACGCTTCACGACCTACGGCGAACAGGTGCCACGATGATGCAAGCGCTGGGGGTGAGTCTGGATATTATCGACCGCTGCCAGAATCATGTGCTGGCCGGCAGCAAGGTGCGGCGGCATTATCTGCATCACGACTACGCTGAGGAAAAGCGGGAAGCGTGGGAGCGGCTGGGGGCTGAGCTGGCGGCTATTCTTGCCTCTTTCGCCTGTCGCTGACTTTCGATCGTGTCTTTTCGAGATGGTCGATTATGCCGTCAAGCATTTTTGCTATCAAGATGTGCATTTCAGCGCCGCCCCCTTTGAAATCCACAATATCTTCGGGGCCGAGTCCTACCAGCCGGGCGTTCTGTGCAACAAGAAGCAAAGCATCAAGACTACCATCTTCTGCAAGTTCCCAAGCTATCTCTTTGCCCTTGCCTGTTTGAGTCATCAGGGTAAGGAGCTCCCTGAAATACTGTTCATCCTCTGATAACAAGCTGAAGGGGAGAACAAGCGCCAAATTGCTGGCGGGGTTCTTATTTACGACCTCCCAAAGAGCTTCAACTGATGTCGTGCTCTTATCCGGCGCGATGTTGGCATAGGACTTGAAAACGGTATATAGCCCTTCCGTTACATGGGTTTTCACGTCGATATCGTCGATCATGAATGACTCACTCGCAGCGCCAATTAAATAATCTATTGACTGCGCCAACGACTCG
Organism: Pseudomonadota bacterium; assembly: GCA_023389535.1. Lineage (GTDB taxonomy): Bacteria > Pseudomonadota > Gammaproteobacteria > Burkholderiales > Burkholderiaceae_B > UBA6240. The sequence continues at coordinate 2,093 of JAEWEH010000120.1, read as the reverse complement.
CCGCGCGCTCTCGCTATCAGACTGAGCTCCAGCTTGCGGTTCTGATTCAGACGAATGCTGAATTGTTCCAATCGCTCAGCGCCACGCTTTCGCGGTCGCCCTGTGCGTTTTTTTGGGGCTTCCATTTAATTTTCCTTCAGTGTTTCCCAGTGTGAAATATACCTTGCTGAGTGCTGCGGTGTCTGCTACATTTCCATTGTAGTGTTTTGCACACTGCAAAACACCATAAAAGACTATGAGGAAGATTATGACTCAAGAAACGACGCAAACCGCCCCAATCCCCGAGCACATGATTTTTGACGATCTCAAGACCATGGAGCACTACACCGGCATGGGCCGCACCGCCGTCTATGCGGCAATCCGTGAGCAAGACTTTCCCCAGCCCTACCAATTCGGCAAACGCATTGTGCGTTGGAAGCGTGTTGAGGTGCTGGAGTGGATGGAAACCCGCAAGCGTGGCACTCGCATGACGCCGGTGGCCCGTGCGCGTCAGCGTGAACAAGCGGTGGCGTAATGGTCGCCCCAATGAGAAACCCCGCCGAGCGCTGCAACGCTGGCGGGGTTGGAAAAGCACGACTTCATGAGGAAAATCGCATGATCCATTCTACCGTATCGACCCCTGATCCTGAAACGGCTTTCGTGGCCGGCTATACGGCCTATCCGTTCACCTTTGAAACAGGCCGGCGCGCCGCGCAGCTTTGGCTGTCTGCTGAGAACCCGCCCATGACCCTGGGCGACTTTCGGGAAAATCGCTGGCGCGCCTTCACCGCCGGCTGCCCGCGTGGTCATGAGGAACACCAAGCGTTCAGCGACGGGTTTTCTCGCGCGCTGGCCGACCATATCGCGGGAGGTGTCAGCCATGGGTAAGCCGACTGTCGAGCCGATCACAATCACCCGGTTCTGCCGGGAGTACGAATTTCACCGTCACGGCCAGGCGGCTGACAAGGTGGTGGTGATTGCCAAGGAACCAGGGGAGCTTCCCTGGGAAACGGCAGCGCGCAAGGCCGAGCAGTTGCAGGCGCTGCTGACGGTGATGGAAGGCGGCTGGAGCACCGTCATTGAAATTCACGAAGACCAAGGTAGGGCGCTGTGCCAGCTGGCGCAAGAAACCGCAGCGGATATCGTAGGCCTGTCCGAGCTGGCGCAGGCCATCGGTCAGGTGCGGCCGGAGAAGGGCAGGGAGGAATCATGACGACCAAGAAAGCCGCGATCCTGGAAGCATTGCGCCATGGCAGTCTGAACCGATTTCAGGCCGAACGCCTGGGCGACCATTGCCTGAACAGCACCGTATCCGAGCTGCGCGCCGATGGCCACGCGATTCTGTCCCGCTACGAGAAGGTACAGACACGTTTCGGGCGGCAGGTGCGCGTGAAGCGATATTTTCTTGTCCGGAGGGCAGGCGCTTAATGAGCAGGAAGGCCCGGCACAAGGTCGATAGGCGCGATCCTGGAGCATTCATTCAGGTGCCTTTGGCTGTGAAGACGTCTGCTTCGTACCGGGGCTTGTCATACCCTGCAAAGGCGTTGCTATGGGACGTGGCCTTTCAATACAAAGGCGACAACAACGGAAGGTTGCTTACAGGCTGGAAGATCATGAGTGAGGAGTGCGGCTGGGCATCCAAAGACACTTTGAACCGAGCCAAAGCCGAACTGCTGGCTTCCGGCCTACTGTTTGAAACCCGCAAGGGGGCCAGGCCGAACAGGTCTTCATGGTGCGCTGTTACGTGGTGGGCATTGGATCATACGTCTGACATGGACATCGAAGAGCACGCGTTTCCTCGTGGGTTGTACAGGCGAAATGAGGCAATGAAAATTACATCCCTTAGTACGGAATCCGTACCCATTAAAGCAGCATAGGTACGGGAAACGTACAAGGGAGGCCGCGCCTTAGTACGGGAAACGTACCTATGCGGCCCTTTTTTTTGCCTTGCTTAGTACGGGAAACGTACACCTATCTAGAGTAGCCATCTATACCGCCCACGAAGCCCGGCCCGCAGCCATACAAGAAGAAAGCGGCGGCGGCGACCGGGCGATTCATTTCCCTGCCAACCAGGTACCGGGCAACGCGGCATACCCCCTGACGGCTTGCAGGCG
>JAEWEH010000114.1 GCA_023389535.1 Pseudomonadota bacterium | reverse complement strand
CCATTCTGGGCATGGACGAACTGTCGCCGGAAGACAAGCAGGCCGTTGCTCGTGCCCGCAAGATCCAGCGCTTCCTGTCGCAGCCCTTCCACGTCGCCGAAGTGTTTACCGGTTCGCCCGGCAAGTACGTGCCTTTGGCCGAAACGCTGCGTGGCTTCAAGATGATCGTCGATGGCGAATGCGACGCCTTGCCCGAGCAGGCCTTCTACATGGTCGGCTCGATCGACGAGGCGTTCGAGAAAGCCAAGAAACTGCAATAAGGATTGAACATGGCCAACTTGCATGTTGACGTAGTCAGTGCGGAAGAATCGATCTTCGCCGGCGAGGCGAAGTTCGTGGCGCTGCCTGGCGAATCGGGCGAGCTGGGCATCCTGCCCGGCCATACGCCGCTGATTTCGCGGATACGCCCAGGAACGGTCAAGGTCGTGCTGGCCGACAATACCGAGGTCAGCATTTTCGTGGCGGGCGGCATACTCGAGATTCAACCGGGTAAGGTAACCGTGCTTTCGGATACCGCCATCCGCGCCGAAGACCTGGATGAAGCGAAGGCGATCGAGGCGCGCAAACGCGCCGAGGAAGCCTTGCGCAACACCAAGGACAAGGCGGATATCGCCGTGGTCGAAGCCGAGCTTGCCATGCTGGCCGCACAGGCGGCCGCAGCCCGCAGGCTTAACCAGACGCGGCGTTCACATTAATCCGGCAATACCCCGCGGCGGATTGCGGGGGTGCAGCAACAAAGGGCGCACATGCGCCCTTTGTTGCGTGTGCGCCAACGGTACGCCTGCATGGAATCCGTAGGCCAAGTATGTCGTCTAGGTAATTCCCGAGTTCATATTTTTCCGAATTGTAGGCGCTGCCAGCGCTGACTATCCTCGCGCTGTGCATACCCCCTATTCAACAGGAGAAAATCATGAGGGAGCGTCTGGATTGCGCCGTATTGGCCACTGTATGTAGTGAAAGCTGGGTCACGCCCTTGCTGGGCGATCATGCTGGTGGGCGCTTGCAAGTCCGGGCGCTCGATGCCGCGGTCCACATCGGGGACGATGATTCATTACGCGTCCTGGGTGATGCCGCAATGCGGCTGCGGCGTTACGATGCCTGCCTGATCCCCGTCTCGGAATCCAACCTGGCCTGGGCGCGAACTTGCCTGTCGGCCGCGCAGGGCGCACTGCATACGCCGGTGATTGCAGTGGTGCGCGGCTTGAAGGCCGCCGCATTGAACGACTTGCATGCCTTGGGTGTCGTCGACTTCCTCCGGGCGCCAGCCTGCACCGAAGAACTGCGGGCCAGGCTCGAAAGGCTGCTGGATGGCCGGCGCTATGCGCCGCAGCAAGCTGCGCCAGGCATGGCGATGCTGCGTGCCGAAACACCGCTTCCGGCTTTGGCCCGATCATCGACAGACTGTGCCATATCGGCAAGCATAAGCGGTTCGCAAGCCGCAGGTGCTTCATGTGCGAATCATCTGCAGCCCAGCGGCATGGAATTGGAAGCCTTCGCCGTTGCTTCCGCTTCACGCTGCGCCACCACGAAAGAATCCTTCCGTACCGCCAAAAGCCAGGTCATCGAACGTTTCGAGCGTGCATACATTACGGCCGCCCTGGGGCGTCATTCCGGCAATATCGCCATGGCGGCGCGTGCCGCCCAAAAGCACCGTCGGGCGTTTTGGGCCTTGATGCGCAAGCACGAAATCGACGCCGCGCCGTTCCGATTGGACGCCGGCCCCAACAAATCGATAGAGGGGTAAAATCGGGGGTCTTGGAATAAGGATAGACGTGACTGCACCTACTTTAAAAAATGATGTTTTCTTGCGTTCCCTGATGCGCGAGCCGGTCCCCTATACCCCCATCTGGCTGATGCGCCAGGCGGGCCGCTATTTACCTGAATACAACGAAACCCGCGCTCGCGCAGGTTCCTTCATGGGCCTCGCCCAAAATCGGGAATATGCATGCGAAGTCACGCTGCAGCCCTTATTGCGCTTTGACCTGGACGCGGCGATATTGTTTTCCGATATCCTGACCGTCCCCCACGCCATGGGTCTGGGGCTGGACTTCCTTCCGGGCGAAGGGCCCAAGTTCGCCCACCCGGTGCGACACGAAAACGACGTCAAGAAGCTCGCGGTGCCCGACATGTCGCGCTTGCAGTATGTTTTTGACGCCGTCTCGCTGATCCGCAAGGAATTGGACGGCAAGGTGCCGCTTATCGGCTTCGCAGGAAGCCCTTGGACGATAGGCTGCTACATGGTCGAAGGACAGGGCTCGGACGATTACCGGCTCATCAAGACCATGCTGTACAGCCGCCCCGACTTGCTGCACCGCATTCTGGATATCAACACGCAAGCAACCGTGCAATACCTGAATGCTCAGATTCAGGCCGGCGCCCAGGCCGTCATGGTTTTCGATAGCTGGGGCGGTGTGCTGCCCGATGGCTTGTACCAGGAATTCTCGCTGGACTACACCCGTAGGGTTGTGCAGGGCCTGATACGCCATCATGAAGGCCGTGCCGTTCCCTGCATCGTGTTTACGAAGGGTGGCGCACAATGGATCGAAGAAATCGCCGCCATTGGCTGTGATGCTGTCGGCCTGGAC
>JAEWEH010000082.1 GCA_023389535.1 Pseudomonadota bacterium | reverse complement strand
GCCCATCGGCAAAAAATATGGCGTCCAGCTTGCCGCGCTCCGCGATCTGCGCCAGTTCTTCAAGATAAGTGATGTCGCCTACGCGCTCCACGGCCGACTGCGGATGCCGCCACGCCGCGCGATGGTGGCCGCAAGCATAGATGAACAAATTGATATGCATCTGGCGCTGCCGGCCAGGGCTTTCAGTGTGGTTTGCCATTCCGCCGCCCATCAGCCTTTTACCAAGCCGCCGTCCACGACCAGGTTCTGCCCCGTAACGGAGCGCGACCAGGGCGAAGCGAAAAACAAGGCGGCGTCCGCGAATTCGGCGGGCGTCGTGACCTTGCGCAGCGGCGTGCTGGATGCAATCAGGTCGAAGACCGCTTCGGGCGTGGCGGCCGAGGCGTCAGTCGTGCGCAGCAAGCCGCCCGATACCATATTGACGGTGATGCCGAATGGACCGAGGTCTTGCGATAGCGTGCGGGTCAGCGACAGCAACGCTGCCTTGGCGGCGGTGTAATCGTGGTACGGCACGACAGGATTCTGGAACAGATTGGTGCCCACGTTGATGATGCGGCCGAAACCCGCAGCCTGCATGGCCGGCAGCGCAGCCTGCGTGGTGTTCAGCGCGCCGCGCACCACGCCTTCGAACTGTTGCTGGACCGCGTCCCAGCTGAGCGTATCGGCGTGCGGGCGGGCGTCGCCGTTGAAGGAAAATGCCGGCAAGGCATTGTTGACCACGGTGGTGACCGGTGCGCCGAAATGCTCTTGCGCCTTCTCGAGCATGGCGCGTACCTGATCCGCATCACAGACGTCCGCCTGCAGGGCGATGGCGCGGCCGGCGGCATTGTCGGCCAGCTCCGCGGCCTGGCGCGCACTATTCAAATAATTGATGACGACGCGCCCGCCCTCTTGCAGGAAGGCGCGTACCAAGTGGGCGCCCAGGCCGCGCCCGCCCCCTGTGACCAGGATGACTTGTTCGTTGATGGGAAGCGCTGTGCTGTCGTTCTTCATGCCATACCTTTACTGAATGCGGCGAAGGTAGGATCGAACGGCGCTTGGCCGCTAGCCTGAGGCTGACATCCCTTCGCCAGTACTAACTGGAGCAGGTTCGACGGGTGTGAATCTCAGCCCGGTGGCGGGCACCCCGTGTCTTAATCTGCAACCATAGCATAGAAATGCATGCCGGGCCTGTCCCCGCGGGTACCGACACCGGACGATGTACGTGCCGCAGAACCGGACTATTCATGGATGGCCAGCCGGTGCATCCACGGCATTGACAACCCCGTGCCGCCTGCCTTAAGCTTACCGCCGTTCCTGGGGGGGCCCGCGTATCGGGCTGAGATTCCGCGCATGGCGGTAACCCTTAGAACCTGATCCGGGTAATGCCGGCGAAGGGAAGGATGCCAGTCACCGCTTGCGGTTCCCCTTCTGTCATGCATTTCGCGCTGCGCCGATACGGCCTGGCGCCCCGGCTTTATGCATGTCCGGATTCCGGATCTTGAAAGGAAGGAATATGTCTGCAAGCGCGTCGACCATTCTATGGCTGTCTTTGTTCTCCGCAGTATTCGCCATTGCCGGGGTCGCCTATTCGCGGCGCGACCGGGGCAGCCTGGAAGACTACGTCATCGCCCGGAACAGCCAGAGCACCATCGCCACCATGCTGACCTTGCTGGCCACATCCCTGGGCGCCTGGATACTGTTTGCGCCGGCTCAGGCCGCAACCTGGGGCGGCCTGGCTGCCGTCATTGGCTATGCACTGGGTGCGATGTCGCCTCGGCTGCTGATGATCCCGCTGGGACGCCGGATGCGCGAACTGATACCGCAAGGGCATACCTTGACCGAGTTCGTGGTAACGCGCTACGGCCGCGGCATGTACGGCCTGACCTTGCTGATCATGCTGTTCTTCATGTTCATTACGCTGTCGGCCGAAATTACCGCAATCGCCAAGCTGGTGACCATGCTCGCGCCCGTTCCGCTCTGGGTGACTGCGACCATCGTCATGGGCTCGACCCTGATCTACACCTCCTACGGCGGCTTGCGTGCGACCATCTTCACCGACAAAGTGCAGATGGCCGTCATCATTCCCTTGCTGCTGCTTCTGGTCGTTTTGGGCTGGTATGCGGCCGGTGGCTTCGGGCCGACTCTAACCGGCCTGCAAGCCAAGGCGCCGCAACTATTGCAGCTGACGGACCCGGTCGGCATCAAAGCAGGCCTGACTTTTTTTGTGGCCATACTGCTGACCGGGCTGTTCCACCAGGGTAATTGGCAGCGCGTCTATGCGGCACGCGATGTACCCAGCATGCGGCGCGGGTTCTTGACCGGTGGCTTGCTGGCCGCGCCCGTCATTTTCGTCATGGGCTTGTTCGGGCTGGCGTTCGTCGGACTGGGCCACACGGGCGACAGTTCGGTTGCCTTGTTCAGCGTCGTCTTTCCCCACCTGCCAGCCTGGTTCGCCATTGCGCTGATCCCGCTGGGCCTGGCCCTGGTCATGAGCACAGCCGACACCGCCATCAGCGCCGTGTCCAGCATTATCGCGGTGGATGTGCGCAGGCTGTTTCCCGAAATACGCAAACAGACCTTGATGGGCTTGTCGCGCTGGCTGATCTTCTTGCTGGCCATACCAGTCATCATCCTGGCCGCGCAAGGCTACAGCGTGCTCTATCTATTCCTGCTGGCTGACTTGTTCTGTTCGGCGGCGGCCTTCCCGGTTTTCCTGGGCTTGTACAACCGCCGCCACAACGGCTTGTCCGCAGTCGTCAGCACGGCCTGTGGGCTCGTGGCCGGCATGCTTCTGTTCCCGGCTCCAGGCGAAAAGCCCGTCTACCTGCTCGAATCCTTCCTGCTCGCGGCCTTGGTACCGGTGGCGGCGTCGATGCTGATGCTGAAGCTGCGCCCGCAGGGCCGCCTGTTTGACTACCAGCACTTTCACGTGGCGATACGCAGCCTGGATGATTAGTGGTCCGTGCAGAGGTGGACCGCCCTACGTCGCCGAACGCGCAGCGACGATTTGCGGATCCTGCAGCAGGATGTGCGCGAACTCCCGAACGAGGTCGGGCTGATCGGGTTCGCTTTTCATGACCAGGTAAAGGTTGCGCGCCGCCCAAGCATCAGTGATATCCAGCGAGCTAATGCGATGGCTGCGGGTGGCCTCCCTGGCCACGCTGGCCGGCACGATGGCGGCGCCCACCCCTGCCTCGGCCATATACAGTACCGAACTGAAATTATGAACGTGCACCCGGACGTTCATGGGCCGGCCGGCCAGCCTGGCTTGATTGCTCAGGAAGAGGAAGTTGCTGCTGCCCCGATCCAGGGACACCATGTCGTAGGCAAGAATGTCGTGAAAAGAAAGCTTGCCATGGCCCGCGAGTGGATGGTCAAGCGCCACGACACACACCAGCCGGTCTATGGCATATAGCTCCCTGACCAAGCCGGGCAAGAATTCCTGCCCCGCGCCAACGCCGATATCGGCCGCCCCTTCTTGAATGGCGAGGGGTATGGCGGGGCTCTCTTTTTCCTTCAGATCCACATTTATGCTGGTATTGGATGCCAGAAAACGCGCCAGACTGGGAATGATGAAACTGTTCAGGGAGCTGCTATTGGCCAGCAAGCGGATGCTGCCCCGCAGATTGCGCGAATAGTCGCTAAGCTCGGCATGCATGGACTCGACATCGGCCAGCAATTTTTTTGCATGGCGCGCCAGTACCTGGCCGGCGGGCATCAGGACCATGCCTTTGGGCGTGCGCAGGAATAAGGGGCTGCCAACCGCATATTCAAGATTCTTCAGGCGGTAGCTGGCCGAGGACGCTGTCATGTGCATGGCCGCCGCGCCGGCCGACAAATTCTGCGCCCGAAAGATGGCTTCGAACAAGCGTAGGTCCTTGAGCTCGTACTGCATGGCTATCCCTTCCGATGACAAACAGGCCATGTTAATCCATGCAGGCGCCGAAACGATCCGGGGCTGACCGAGGCGTATCCAACACGAAGTTCCACCCAAATACAAACAGCCCCCATCTTGCGACGGGGGCTGCCGGGTTTCAGGCATGCAGTACTTCCAGCTAGCGATGCAATGTTCCGCCCGTAGCTTGGATCGGTTTGATCTAGGACTGCTGCTTGTCCTTCTGCTTCGCGCGCACGAACTCGCCCATGTACTTCTGTGGCTCACCGGTGTTGAAAGCCTGGCCGAATTCCTTGACGCCGTTCAATATGGAGGTTGCCAGCGGCTCGTCTTCCCATTCGCGCAGCAGGCGCTTCTGTTGAGCCAGCACCTGCTTGCCCAGGCCGGCCAATAGCCCGGCCACGCGGTCTATTTCTTGGTCCAGCTCGGCCAGCGGCACGACCCTGTCCAGCAAGCCGTAGGCCAAGGCCTGTTCAGCTTCCACGACTTCACCCGTCAATAGCATCCAGTTGGCGCGGGCCTGCCCCACCAGGCGCGGCAGCAGTGCGGCATGGATGATGGAGGGAATGCCCACCTTGACTTCAGGCATGCCCAGCTTCGCCGCGTCGGCGCCGATGCGCAGATCGCCAGCCAAGGCAAACTCCAGACCGCCGCCCAGGCACCAGCCGGGCATGCGGACGATAACCGGTATTGGCAACTGGCGTATCGATTCGCACAATAGGCGCAGCCCCTCGATAAAAACCATGGCGCGCTCCTGATCGAAGTCGGCCATTTCTTTAATATCCGCACCGGCGACAAAAGCTTTGTCGCCAGTGCCACGCAGCACCAGCACGCGTATGTCATCACACTGCGCCACCTCGGCGATAGCCGCTGTCAGCGCCGCAACGACAGGTGTGCCCAGGATATTCAGGCTGCCCGCATTCTGGATGCACAAGGTGGCGACGCCATTGTCGGCTACCGACAGACCGGCGTGGTTTTCCCAGTGTTTTGCTGTCATCGCGGGCCTCACAGTTTCTCGAAGCCAATGGACTTGACCACTTCCTGCCACTGTTCGTTGGACTTGCGGATAAGTTGCGCGAATTCGTCGCGCGTGGTGTAGGCAGGAACCGCTCCCTGCTGTTCGATCAGTTCGATGACCTTGGGGTCGGCCAGTGTCTTCTTGACCGCCTGATTCAGCGTTTCAAGTACGTCCTCCGGTACTTTGGCGGGCGCGGCCAGGCCAAACCAGGACGGCGTGTTCAGTTGCGGGTAGCCAACCTCGGCGTAGGTCGGGACATCAGGCATGTGCTTCAGGCGTTGCGGGGCGGCCACCGCCAATGCGCGCAGCTTGCCCGCCTCGATCAGGCCAGATGAAGAAGGCAGGTTATCAAACACGACCTGGATCTGGCCAGCCAGCAAGTCCGTCAGCGCCGGGCCCAGACCCTTGTAGGGCACGTGCAGCATCTCGGTCTTGGTGGCGCTCATGAAACGCTCGCCAAACAAGTGACTGTATCCGCCATTGCCGGACGATCCGAAGGACATCGCCCCGGGGTCTTTCTTCGCGGCATCGACGAAGTCCTGGAAGGTCTTGATGTCGGAATTCGCATTGACATCCATGACGCCCAGCACGTTCGCCAGATTGCTGATCGGTGCAAAATCGTTGATGGGGTCGTACATGGATTTTTTCTGCACGCTGGGGTTCACGGCGTGCGAGCTTTCAACCGCCATCACGATGGTGTAGCCGTCCGGTGTTTCCCGGGCGGCGGATGCGCTGCCCAGTGCGCCGCCCGCGCCCGGCTTGTTCAGAATGACCACGGGCTGGCCCAGTACCTCGCCCAGCTTGGGCGCAACCACGCGCGCAATCAGGTCTGTCGTGCCGCCTGGCGCATAAGGCACGACCAGTTTGATCGGCTTGTCGGGGTAAGCCGCGGCGACCGCGGCCGATACGGATAACAGGCTCGCCGCCACGGCGGCCTTGGTGATGTTACGCATTGCGTATCTCCTCATTAGTGTGATGACTCGAATGTCTTCAGAATTTCTTCGGTATGCTCGCCCAGCAAAGGCGGCGGTTGCATGGTTGCGCGTGAGCCGCTGCCTGCCAGCATGGGGTTGCCCACCATCGGCACATCGCCCATGCGGGCATGCTTCACGACGTTCAGCAAGCCGCGATGCTTGACCTGCTCGTCCTCGAACACCTCTTGCAAGGTATTGACCGCCCCCCACGAAATGCCCAGTTCGTCCAGCGCGTCGGTCCAATACTTGCGGG
>JAEWEH010000071.1 GCA_023389535.1 Pseudomonadota bacterium | reverse complement strand
GCCGAAGCCAAGCGGGGGCGGGGATCTCCGTGGGCAGTGCCGCTTGCGTGGATGGTGTCGCTTCCTGTGGCTATGGAAATGATTCTGACGGGTGAACCGGTTACGGTTGAACGCCTGTACGATCTGGGCTTTATCAATCATGTCGAACCTACGGTCGACGCCGCGCGCAACAAAGCTTTCGGCCTGGCGCGGCTTATCGCCGGGAATGCGCCCTTATCGGTCTATGCCGGAAAGAAAAGCCTCATGCGCGCCATAGACCTTGGTTGTGAACGTGGTCTGGTGGAAGCCAAGGACATTCACAAGGTGGTGTATGAAAGCAACGATGCCCAAGAGGGGCCGCGCGCTTTTCTTGAAAAGCGCAAGCCTCAATGGACTGGCACGTAGGAGCCTTGGATTGGTCATGGGACTGACAACACCACCTGGGTCGCAAGCGATACGAACAATGTATTATTTCAAGGAGACATTATGAAAACAGCACGACCTCTAAACCGCTGGCTAGTCGGCGCCGCAGCGGCGCTATCCCTAGCGTTGGCAATTCCCGCGAGTGCGCAGTCTAGCTATCCTAACAAGCCGATAACATTTGTTGTTCCGTTCGGTACTGGCACAACCGATCGCCTGGCGCGGTTCGCCGGCGAGCAGGTCAGCAAGGAAGCTGGCCAACCAGTCATCGTCGACTCAAAGGCGGGCGCTGACGGCATCATAGGGATTCTCCATACTTTAAAGCAGCCCGCTGATGGGTACACCATGGTAGTTGGCACGATTACAACGCATGCGGCAAATACTAGTCTGCACAAGGAACTGCCGTATGATCCGATGAAAGACTTTGTTCCCGTCGCCGGCTTGGCGGAAGGCGGACTGGTACTCGTCGTCAGACCGGACTTCGAAGCCAACAGCATTCAAGAGCTCATCGCGCTGGCCAAGAAGAACCCGGACAAATACAGCTTTGGATCGCCAAACTCCACCGGCCGCTTTGGCGGCGAGCGTTTCCAGCAACTGGCTGGTGTCAACTTGCTACACGTGCCGTATAAAAGCGCGGCGGCGGCACTGACGGACCTTATCGGGGGGCAGACCGATATGGTATTTGCGGACATGCCGGCCGGGATGCCGCTGGTGCAGGCAGGCAGGCTGAAGGCCTTGGCCGTATCGACTAAAGAGCGTGTCCCCGCACTTAAAGATATCCCTACCTTCGCCGAGCAAGGACTGCCAGATTATTCGTACATCGGCTGGGTGGCGGTTTTCGCAAAGCAGGGCACCCCAAAGGATGTGGTCAACAGAATGAATAAATGGATTGTGGATGCCATGGAGACGCCGGCGGCCAAGGAACTCCTTCATCCATTAGGCTGGTCGTCCATGAAGGGCACTCCAGAGGAACTCCTGGAGGTGCAGGCCAGAGACACCAAGATCTGGGCGGATCTTGTAGAAAGCGCCGGTATCGAACGTAGGTGAATCAGTGGCCTCTGGCGCGGCGATGGCCGCTCTGGAGACTGTCTTCTTCAAGTATTCAATCGTCTGGGAATGGTGAGTAATGGCTGCTTTATTGGAAGGAATTCGGGTACTCGATCTGACACGTATCCTTGCGGGGCCGTGGGCGACGCAGAATCTCGCGGACATGGGGGCGGAGGTCATAAAGATCGAGCGGCCCCATTGCGGCGATGAAAGTCGTACTTTTGGGCCGCCTTTTTTGCGCGACAAGGAGACCGGTAAAGAACTGGATGCGGCCTATTACCTGTCATGCAATCGCGGAAAAAAATCCGTCGCCGTCGATATTTCGACCCCCGAGGGGCAGGAGCTTATTCTGAAGCTTGCGGAAAAGTGCGATGTGATAATCGAGAACTATAAGGTCAACGGCCTGAAGAAGTACGGCCTGGACTACGAGTCCATAAAAAACAGGCTGCCCAATATCGTCTATTGCTCGGTAACGGGGTTTGGCCAGACAGGACCCTACGCGGAGAGGGCGGGCTACGATTATCTGCTGCAGGCCATGGGCGGACTGATGAGCGTCACAGGTGAGCCAGTCAACAAGCCTGGTGGTGGTCCGCAGAAAATCGGTGTTGCCGTCATCGACATCTTCGCTGGCATGTACGCGGCATTGGCTATTTTGGCGGCGTTGCGGCACAGGGACCATGGCGGCGGTGGCCAGCATATTGATATTGGGATGCTTGATGTCTCTGTCGGGATTCTGGTCAATCAGGCCATGAACTATTTTGTCACGGGCAAAGCCCCCCAGCGCATGGGACGTTCGCATCCCAACATCACGCCCTACGAGTGGTACCACGCCTCTGACGGCCATGTGCTGTTTGCGGTGGGGAACGACAACCAGTTTGCGCGGATGTGTCGCGCAATGGATAGGCCGGAACTTGCGGCCGACGAACGGTTTGCCACGCTCAGTGCACGGGTTGCCAATCGTGATGCTCTGGGCGCAATTCTGGCCGAAATCGTTGCGCAAAAAACCATAGATGAATGGGTCAGTCTGATGGAAGATGCGGAAGTTCCCTGCGGGCCCATCAACACGATCGATCGGGTGTTTTCGGACCCGCAGGTCATAGCCAGGAATATGGCGTTGCAGCTGGATCATCCGGTATTTGGCAAGGTCCCGACCATCGCCAATCCCATGCGCTTTTCACTGACGCCCATAACTTATAACGCGGCCCCGCCTGTCGTAGGGCAGCACACCGAACAGGTGCTACGAGAAATCTTGAATTTAGACGAAGAACAGATTCAGAGCTTGGCCGGAAAGGGCGCTGTCGAAAAAGTCTAGCTGGGTGTTGACAAGAAGGGTGCGGCGATGTTCCTGGCTCTATGGAAGTGCCGCCTCCAATTCGGCATGATCGCGCGGGTCGGCAATTTTTAGCATGCGCTCGATACGCTGATTCAACGAGCATCCTCGCAGGTCGGCCACCCCGAATTCAGTCGCGATCAGTGCGACATCGCTGCGTGGAATGCTCGCCGGTCCATCCAGCTTGGCGACTATCCGGCTTCTCACACCCGCACGTGCAGGAAGGGCAATGATGGACATGCCACCGCGCGAAAGGCGTGCGCCCTGTATGAAATCCAGCGCACCGCCAACCGCCCCGATATAGCGGCCGGCTATGGATTCCGTGTTGATCTGACCGGTAAGATCGACCTGAGCTGCGCTATTAACCGATACGAACCTGTCTTGTGCAGCCAGGATATGCGGATTGTGCGTATAGGCCGTAGATCTGAGCTGCACATAGGGATTGCGATGTACAAACTGGTGAAGCCGTTCCGATCCCATCAGCACGCCAGCTACTGTCAGGCCTCGATCCAACGTTTTTCGGGCGTTTGTGATCACCCCCTGTTCCATCAGCGTAGCGACGGAGTCCGAAAGAGCGCCGCTGTGGATGCCCAGTTCACTATGCCCATCCAGACAGCTAAGCACGGCATCGGGCAAAGTGCCGATGCCCAATTGCAAGGTGGAACCATCTTCAATGACCTTGGCAACCTGCCGCGCCACGCCCATCTCGAGCGCGCTGATCTGGGTTTTTTTTGGGTTCAGTAAAGGCCTGTCCGTATGGACAGCGATGTCGATGTCGGATTCTTTCAGTGTGCGTTCTCCGTATGTCCATGGGGAAGCGCTGTTGACTTCGGCGATGACGAGTCGTGCAGATTCAATCAATGGAACCAAATATTCCGATACAGTAGACATACTGTAACCATCGTTCGGGTATGCCGGTGGCGATACGTTCAGAATGAGTACATCGACCTGATTGGGGCCGCCGGCGCCCAGGGCAAATTTGAAGTCCGAATAGTGGCAGCAGAGAGGATTCAAGACGCCGTGGCTGGCGAGCGTTCGGTTTGTACCGGCGGCGCAATATCCTTCAAAGTCTACAACGTCGGCATGCTCCGGGCGCAGATTGTCGCTCCAGGTGCTGCCGAGGAACACGGAAAA
>JAEWEH010000013.1 GCA_023389535.1 Pseudomonadota bacterium | reverse complement strand
GCAATGCCATGGGCACACGTGGACCCGCCAAGCATTTCCTGCCCTATATCCAATCGGCGGATTTCATTCTGTTCGTCGGCACGCGCACCAATGAGAACGGCACGGCGGGCTGGTCGCTGTTTCCGGCGGCTGCGGAGTTTGCGCAGATTGATGTCGACCCTCAGGAGCTGGGGCGCAACTATGCCGGCCTGAGGCTGCTGGGCGATGCGCGGACCACTCTGGAAGCAGTGTGCGCCGAACTCGACGACATGGGCCTCCCCGATCTGGCGCCGCGCACACATCGGCTCACCGAAGCATTTCGCCTGGCTAGGCTGGCGCATGAGCCCGAAATCGAACCGTATATGGCGGAGGGCGCCACGCTCATGCGGCCCGAGCAATTGATGCGGGAGCTGGGACGACAGGCGCAGGACAGCTTATGGGTCGCCGACGCCAGTTATTCCTCCATCTGGCTCGTCCAGTACATACGCTGCACCCGGCCGGGAGCACGATTCATTACGCCTCGGGGCATCGCGGGCTTGGGTTGGGGCTTTCCGATGGCTATTGGCGCCAAGCGCGCGCAGCCGGACAAGAACGTCATGTGCGTGACGGGGGACGGCGGTTTTGCCCACTGCTGGGCCGAGCTGGAGTCAGCGAAGCGCCATGGCGTCGGGGTGACCGTGATCGTGCTGAACAATGGTGTGCTCGGATTCCAGATCAACGCGGAGGAAAGCCGGTTCGGCACGCACACCGACGTTTGCCACTTCGGGCCGATCGACCATGTGGCGATCGCACGCGCTTGCGGCTGCGATGGGGAAACAGTGCGGACGACGGAACAATTGACGGCAGCCCTGCGCAATGCGCGCTCCAGCGCCGACCGGCCCTATGTCATCGATGTGATTGTGGATCCGGCGGCGTTTCCGCCTTTGACCGCCTTCGAGAATCAGCTTTCCGGGCAGGCGGACGCGCCGGCCTCCATGCCGGCGTGAGGAGTATGGCATGACTGACCCTTCATTCGTCGGCAAGCACGCGCTGGTCACCGGAGGCGCCAGCGGCATAGGGCGCGAGATCGCGCTGCGGCTCGCGCAGGCCGGCTGCGGCGTATGCATTCTGGACGTCGCCCTGGAAGCGACCGCGGAAACAGTGGCTACGCTGCGCGCGCAAGGCATTCGCGCGGATGCGCTGACCTGCTCATGTGCCGATGAGCAGGTAGAGGGCGCCATCGGCGGCTACCTGGATGAGCGGGCCTTGGAGGGCTTCGATTTCCTGGTGAATGCGGCGGGTATTTCTCCCAAGCTGCCCAATGGCCGGCGCAAGCCCGCATGGGAGATTGCTCCAGCGGAATGGCGGCAGGTGATGGATGTCAATCTGAATGGCTGCTTCCATACGCTGCGGGCTGTCTTGCCGGCCATGATCCGCCGGGGCGGCGGATCTGCCGTGAACATAAGCTCTTTAGCGGGGCGCCGCTATACCGCCATCGCCGGCGCGGCCTATGCGACTTCCAAGGCCGGTATCGAAGCGATGACGCGGCAATTTGCCGGCGAAGCCGCAGCGTTCGGCATACGCATCAACGCGGTGGCGCCGGGCCGCATCGAAACGCCCATGTCGCGCCTGGCGGGCGTCGACTTCAATGAAGGCGTACGGCTGTCGACGCCCTTGCGCCGCCTGGGCATGCCATCCGATGTGGCGGACGCCGTGCTCTTTCTGCTTTCGGATCGGGCGAGCTTCATTACCGGCGAAACGCTAGTGGTTTCAGGGGGCCGGGGATTATAGAGGCGCTTATGAAGATACCTAAAAAGCATCTGGAAAAGGTGTTTGGAAGCAGCTACATGATGCAGACACACTAGCACCGGCTTCGGTGCGAATTATCATTAATCGGAGACCTGGACACATGAAGAAAACATTCAAGTCGCTCATGGCCATGACGGCCCTGACTGTGGCAACGCTCGGCCATGCCCAATCCTATCCCACTAAACCGATCAAGATGATCGTGCCTTACCCGCCCGGTGGCATCACGGACATCGTGGGGCGCAGCGTAGCGGAAAGGCTATCGCAGGAATTGGGCCAGCCGGTGATCGTCGATAACCGGTCGGGAGCGGGTGGCTCCATTGGCGCTACCGCCGCCGCTCATGCCGACCCGGACGGCTATACCCTCTTTTTGGGGACGAGCGCCACCAATGGCACGAACCCCAGCACCTATGCCAACCTGAAATATGATGCGGCAAAGGATTTTCAGCCCGTGGCGCTGCTGGCCTCGGCGCCTTTGATGATCATCGTGAATCCCCAGGTTCCCGCGAAGACGCTCAAGGAGTTCATTGCCTATCTGAAGGAGCATCCTGGCAAGGTGTCCTACGCCACGACCGGCACAGGCGGCTCGGTTCACCTGACCACCGAGTTGTTTGCCATGCAGACGGGCACGCAGATGGTCCACGTTCCTTACAAAGGAAGCTCACCCGCGTTGACCGATCTCATGGGAGGCCATGTGCAGGTGATGTTCGATAACGTGCCTTCAGCCGCGCCTCTTGCGCAATCGGGCAAGGTGCGCGCTTTGGCTGTGACGGCCGCCGGGCGCTCCGCATTGGCGCCCGATGTGCCCACCGTCCAGGAGGCCGCCGTTCCCGGCTTCGACTCGGCATCGTGGATTGCGCTGTACACGCCGGCGGGCACGCCCGCCGGCGTTGTCGATCGTCTCAATGCGGCAGTCAACAAGGGCCTGAAGGATGCGGCCTTGCTGCAGACTTTCAGTAAGGCGGGCCTGGAGCCGCGCGGTGGTACGCCGGAAGAGCTATCCAAGTACCAGGCCACGGAAATCGCCAAATGGGCGGAGGTCGTGAAGGCGATCGGATACGAAGCGAAGTAGCGCCTATCGGCGGCGGTCGCTGGAATAGAAGCCCTGTATTTCCCGCGAATGTTTGCGCGAAAGGTCGATGAGTGTGTCGCGGTCGAAGTC
>JAEWEH010000085.1 GCA_023389535.1 Pseudomonadota bacterium | reverse complement strand
CCCCGGGTATGTGTCCCTGCTCGTAGGCGCGCCGCCCCGCGGCATGGTCTGCCAGATCGTGCCGGACATCGAATACCAGCCATTCGCGAGAAGGCAGTTTGTCGCGCATTTCCTGCGCATCCATCAGTTGCTTAAACACTTTCTGTCTCCTGTTTTACGGTTTCCGGAATGCCGGCCTGCATGCGGACTATGGTCTCCCCCTTCATGATTCGGTCTTCGCTGTAGGTCCGCCAGATGGAAAGCAGGCCCGATGCAATGATAAGCGCCATGCCGGCCCATGCAATGATATCCGGCAGATCGCCCCAAAACACAAAACCGAGCACGGCGGCAAAAATAATGGTTGTATATTGCAGGGCGGCTGTCAGCAACGCGGACCCCAGGCCGAACGCACGCGTCATGGCCAATTGCCCCACCAGGCCCAAAAGGCCCACACCCGTCAGTGCCAGCCAGGCACGCGCGTCGATCTCGCGCCAGCCTTCGATGGCCAGGCCGGCGAAGCTTGTCAGGCATACACAGCAGGAAAAAATAAAAACCGTACGCCACTCGGGCTCGCCGACCCGCCCCAGTTCGCGTATCTGCATCATGGCAATGGCGGACAAGGCGCCGGCGCATAGCCCCATGCCGGCGGGCAGCAAATGCGATTGCTCGACACTGGGGCGCAGCACTGCCATTACGCCAAGAAAGCCCAACAATACCGCGGCAATGCGGACCGGATCCCGTTGGGTTCCGCCCCAGCCCAGCATCCAGCCCGCAATGAACAGCGGCGCGGTGTAATTCAGGCTGACCGCGGTGGGCAAAGGCAGATGAGCGATGGCATAGAATCCGAGCCACATGGATGCAATGCCGGAAACATTACGCCAGATGTGCAGTTTCCAGCTTGTGGGGGCCAGGGTCCGGCGCGTGGCAAGTGCCCAGAAACCCAGCAGCAGTACCGATGGCGCACCGCGGAACAGCACGACGTGTGGCAGCGAGGCGCCGTAATCGGAGGCGACTTTGACGCACGCCCCCATGCCAGCAAACATCATACTCGCCAGTAACATCCACAGAGACTGCATGCATTCAACCGAATTTCAGATTAACACTGTCCAGCCGCTACTATACTCTGATGCCCGCGAAAATTTGCGACCGGCACGTGCTGCCAGGTGCGCGCGGCGCGTGCATAGCCAACGCGCGCAGCAGTCCCGCATAGCAGCCGCGTACGGCGGCGCGTTTGGCGCACAGCACGTGGACCCTCCCGGCGCCCGCAGGACGTGGGCTTGGCGGCGCATGCGATGGCGCATCGCCTGTAGTATTGCGGCAAACCCCTTTAAATTAGTGGAACTGTCCTCCATCTATATGGTCAAATCCCCCGCTCGCATCATTCGGAAAACCTAAAACATGAAACGAATCTTCCTGTTCCTGCTCACTAACGTCGCCGTCATGGTCGTGCTCAGCGCTTCCATGAATATTCTGGGCATAGGCCGCTATTTGACGGCCAATGGCCTGGACCTGACTTCGTTGCTGGTCTTTTCGGCCATCATCGGGTTCACCGGGTCCATCATTTCCCTGCTGATCAGCAAATGGATGGCCAAACAGTCCACCGGCGCCCGCGTGATCGATCCGCAGGCGCCCGCCAATGCACAGGAGGCGTGGCTGGTCGACACGGTGCACCAGTTGGCGGACCGGGCCGGCATAGGCCGTCCCGAGGTTGCCATCTATGAGGGCGCGCCCAATGCCTTCGCCACCGGAGCCTTCAAGAACGATGCACTGGTGGCAGTCTCGACCGGCCTGCTGCAAAGCATGAACGAAGAGGAAGTGGCCGCCGTCCTGGGTCACGAAGTGGCGCACGTGGCCAATGGCGACATGGTGACACTGACCCTGATACAAGGCGTGGTCAATACCTTCGTGGTGTTCTTTGCACGCATTGTGGGCTATTTCGTCGATCGCGTCGTCCTCAAGAACGACCGCGAGGTCGGCATGGGCTACTACGTCACCGTCATCGGCTGCGAACTCCTGTTCGGCGTTCTGGCATCGATTATCGTGGCCTGGTTCTCGCGACAGCGAGAATACCGGGCGGATGCCGGTTCCGCCAGCCTGCTCGGTTCGCGCGAACCCATGATACGTGCGCTGGCGCGGCTGGGCGGTCTGGAACCGGGCGAACTGCCCAAATCGTTCGAAGCCTCCGGCATTTCCGGCAAGAAGGCCATCAGCGCCATGTTCGCGTCGCACCCGCCGATCAACGCCCGCATCTACGCCTTGCAGAACGCACAACGCGTCTAAGCTCGATCAAGGTTCGCCGCAGCCCGCCGGCGGGCCCTGATCGATGGGCGGCAACGGCGCCCCGCCGTCCATTGGATCAGGACCCATAGGCCCGGGGCCCGCCCAGGCCCCGGGCAACTCAATTCTTCTTGGCTGGTTTATCATGCTGCCATGAAAGAACTATTCGCCCTTCTAAATTTTGGCGGCTACATAGCGCTGCTGCTTTGGGGCGTACATATGGTGCAAAGCGGCGTCCAGCGTGCTTTTGGCGCCGCCTTTCGCGCCTGGATGGGGCGCGCGCTAGGCACCCGGATGCGGGCCTTTTTCACGGGCATGGCCATTACTTCGGCCATACAAAGCAGTACCGCCACGGGGCTGATGATCACCAGCTTCGCGGCAGGCGGCCTGGTGGCGCTGACGCCTGGCCTGGCCGCCATGCTGGGCGCCAATGTGGGCACCACATTGATCGTCCAACTGCTTTCCTTCAACTTCACTGCACTGGCGCCGTCGCTCATCCTGGTGGGCGTATGGCTGTTCCGCCGCAGCCAGCCCAGCCGCCGTCGCGATCTGGGGCGCGTCTTCATCGGCTTGGGGCTGCTGCTGCTGGCCTTGCACGAACTGGTATTGCTGTTTGCGCCATTGCAAGAAGCGCAGTTGCTGCGCATTTTGCTGGATGCGCTCGCCGGGCAACCCCTGATCGCGCTGCTGCTGTCGGCGCTGCTTGCCTGGGCGTCCCATTCCAGCGTGGCGGTAGTCGTGCTCATCATGTCCCTGGCCGGCCACGGACTGATCGGGCCCGCGCTGGCCTATGCGCTGGTGCTGGGCGCCAACTTGGGCACGGCGGTCAACCCCATGCTCGAAGGCGCGCGCGACGACGACCCGGCATCGCGCCGGCTGCCCTTGGGCAACCTGGGCACCCGCCTCATCGGCTGCCTGCTGGGCCTGCTCCTGCTGCCCTGGCTGCCCGGGCTGCTCGGCCTGCTGACTGTCGACCCGTCCCGCCAGGTCGCCAATTTCCATACCTTGTTCAATGTTGCCATCGCAGCGATGTTCATGCCGCTGCTTCCTCATTATTCGCGGCTGATCATGCGCTTGCTGCCCAAAAGGGTCGATCCCAATGATCCATCCCGGCCGCAATACTTGGACGAGTCGGCGCACGAAGTCCCGCCCATTGCGCTGGGCAACGCCGCACGCGAATCCTTGCGCATCGCCGACATGGCGCAAAGCCTGCTGGGCATGGCGCGCGCCGGCTTCCTGCGCGACAATGGCCACCGCATGGCCCATGCCCGCTACATCAACAACGCCATAGGCCGGCTGGATGCGCTGATCACCACCTATCTGGCTACGCTGGACCAGGATGCGATGAACAAGGACGATCATGTCCGTCGCGATGAGATCCTGGCATTTTCTTCAAACATGGCGCATGCCGCCAGTATTGCCGCAGGGTTGATGGGGCACGCCGGCACCCTGCGTAAAAAGGGCTGGAGCCTGAGCGCATCACAGCGCGACGAACTGGTTACCGTTCTGGACAGGCTGATCCGCAATCAGCGTCAGACGGCTGCCCTGTTCGTTGCCGAAGATCTTAAAAGCGCCCGCTACCTGGCTTTCGAGAAAGACCACTTCCGCGAACTCGAAGCGACCGCCGCTGAACAGAACCTGCGCGGCATCAAGGCTGGCAAGGTGGAACAGGCCGAAATGGGGTCTTTGTACCTGGACATCCTGCGGGACGCCAAGACACTGAATTCCTGCCTGGTGGAGGCATCGGCCTACCCCATACTGGCCAAGCATGGCGAATTGCTGCCCAACCGCCTGCGCGACAACGAAACCGCTACGGAATAGATCCCGGCGGACGACGGATCACGCGGGCCGCTTGTTACCGGCCAGCCCGTTTGATCAGTGCGCCTGTTCCCAGTTGGGGCCGACCCCCACTTCAGCGACCAGAGGCACACTGAGGCGGGCGACATTGCACATCAAGCCGGGCAGGTTTTGCTGAATAAGCCCGACTTCCGAATCGGGAACATCCAGCACCAGTTCGTCGTGTACCTGCATGACCAGCAAGGTCGACAGACGCTCGGATGCTATCCATTCCTGGACAGCCACCATGGCCATTTTGATCAAGTCGGCGGCCGTACCCTGCATGGGTGCATTGATGGCGGCCCGTTCCGCCGCAGCCTGGCGCGGCCCCTTGGCCCCGCGTAATTCGGGCAGCCATAACCTGCGGCCGAAGACCGTTTCGACATAGCCCAGTTCGCGCGCCATGCGCCTGGTCTGTTCCATATATTCCGCCACCCCTGGATAGCGGGCAAAATACCGGTCTATATAGGATTTCGCGGCATCGCGGGTAATGCCCAGGTTGGCGGCCAGACCGAATTCGCCCATGCCGTAGATCAGGCCGAAGTTGATCGCTTTGGCCGCCCTGCGCTGTTCGCTGGTGACGCCGTCCAACGCCACACCAAAAACCTCCGACGCCGTGGCCCTGTGGATATCATCTCCACGTTCGAAAGCACTGCGCAGATTATCGTCGTCCGACACATGCGCCATGACGCGCAATTCAATCTGGGAATAATCGGCCGAGACAATACGGCCTTGACTCGAGACAAAAGCGGTGCGCACGCGGCGCCCTTCGGCCGTGCGCACGGGAATATTCTGCAGGTTGGGGTCCGACGAAGCCAGGCGGCCCGTGATGACGGCCGCCTGCGAATAGCGCGTATGCACCCGCCCGGTGGCCGGGTTGATCATCTTGGGAAGTTTGTCCGTGTAGGTGGACTTGAGCTTGGCCAGTCCGCGGTATTCCAGCAATAGCGCCGGAAGAGGATAATCGCGCGCCAGCTTTGTCAGCACGTCCTCGTCGGTGGATGGCGAACCGCTGGCCGTCTTGCGCACCACCGGAAGCTCCATCCGCTGAAACAGGATTTCGCCCAGCTGCTTGGGCGAATTCAAATTGAAAGGCTGGCCGGCGAGTTCATAGGCCTTGCGTTCGAGTTCCAGCAGTTGCTGGCCCAGTTCGTGGCTTTGCGCCGCCAATACTTGTGCATCGATCCGCACGCCATTGCGCTCGATCGTGGTCAGCACCGAGGACACCTGGATTTCCAGCCGGTAGATGGTTTCCAGGCCGGGATCCACCGCGACCTTGGGCCGCAGCACCTGGTGCAGCTGCAGCGTGAAATCGGCATCCTCGCAGGCATAGTGGGATGCTTTGGCGACCTCGACCTCGTCGAAACAGATTTGCTTGGCGCCTTTGCCGCACAGGTCTTCGTAGGTCGTGCCCACCCGCCCCAGCCAGCGCTCGGCCAATTCCTGCATGCCGACACGGCGATGCGATTCGAGGACATAGCTTTGCAGCATGGTGTCTTCAGTGATGCCAGCCAGGCGCACGCCTTCGTTGAGCAGCACGTGGGCATCGTATTTGGCGTTATGCAGCAGTTTCGGAGCGTCCGGGTTTTCCAGCCAGGGACGCAGCCGATCGAGCACTTCTTGCTTGGGCAGTTGCTGGACCCGATCCGGCCCCCGGTGGCTGACCGGAATGTAGCAGGCCCGGCCCGCTGCCGTGGAAAGGGAAAGACCGACCAGCCGGGCCAGCATGGGGTCGAGCGAAGTGGTTTCGGTGTCCAGCGCTACCAGCGGAGCGGCCTGCAGGGCTTCCAGCCAGCGTGCAACGGCGTCCCAGTCCAAGATGGTTTCATAGTGCAGTTCGGCGGGCGGCGCGGGCAGTTCCGGCGCCTGCCGGCTATCCTGCACAGGCATGCGCGCGGCATCGCCAGAGAGTTCGCGCAACCAGGAACGGAAGCCATAGTCGTCGTAAAGGCGGATCAAGGCATCACGGTTCGGCGGCTGCATGACCAGCCCGCCCAGGCCGTCGGGCAGTTCGGGAATGTCGCAGTCCGATTTGATGGTGAGCAATTGCCGCGTCATGGGGAAGTCGGCAATCGCGGCGCGCAGGTTCTCGCCGGCCTTGCCTTTGATAGCGTCCGCATTCGCCACCAGGCCATCCACGGACTGGTATTCCGCCAGCCATTTCGCGGCCGTCTTGGGACCGACCTTGGCCACCCCCGGGATGTTGTCGACGGCGTCGCCCGTCAGCATGAGGAAATCGACGATCTGCTGCGGGGTAACGCCGAATTTCTGGATCACGCCGGCGATATCCTGGCGATCACCGCTCATGGTATTGACCAGTTCGACGTGCTCGTTCACCAACTGCGCCATGTCCTTGTCACCGGTCGATACGATGGTGTGGACGTTCTCGCGCGTGGCGCGACAGGCCAGGGTGCCGATGACGTCGTCAGCCTCGACCCCCGGCACGGCCAACACTGGCCAGCCCAGTGCCGTTACAGCCTGGTGGATGGGTTCGATCTGGGCTGCCAGCTCGTCCGGCATCGAAGGCCGGTTGCCCTTGTACAAAGGGTAGATATCATCGCGAAAGGTCTTGCCCTTGGCGTCGAATACGCAGGCGGCGTAGTCCGCCTTGTAATCCTGCAACAGTCTCCTTAACATGGAGATAACGCCGTAGAGCGCGCCCGTAGGCTGCCCTTTGGCATTACGCAGGTCCGGCATGGCGTGATAAGCCCTATATAGATAGCTGGACCCATCAACAAGTAACAAGGTTTTTTTCATGACAAACAATAAAGTAGTACGTACGCCGGCAAGTCAGCAGATTCCCGGGATTATGTCAGAGATGAAGGCGGCTGCCGAGACGCTGCGGGAAATAGGCTGGGCCGTAAGCGTATTCGGCAGCGCCCGGCTGCGTCCGGATTCTCCTTACTATGCTATCAGCGAAGACATCGGCGGCCGACTGGCCAAGGCGGGCCTGACCCTGATCGCCGGCGGTGGCCCGGGCATCATGGAAGCCGCCAATAAAGGCGCTTTCGAGGCCGGCGGCCGCAGCGTCGGGCTGAACATCAAGTTGCCGCGCGAAGCAACGAACAACCAATACCAGACACACAGCCTTTCGTTTGATTACTTTTATTCACGAAAGGCGACCTTCTTCATGCACAGCGCTGCTTACATTACCTTGCCCGGCGGCTTCGGCACGCTGGACGAAATGTTCGAGGTCCTGACACTCGTGCAGACGCGCAAAGTCCCGCCCGCTCCGATCTTCCTGATCGGCACCACCTTTTGGGCGGGCTTGATCGACTGGATCCGCCACCGCTTGCAGGCCAACCAACTGATCGGCCCGTACGATCTGGATTTGATCACGCTGACCGACGACCTGGATCTGGTGATGAGCCAGATAGAACAATTTTGCGCCGAACACGCCCGCGAGCGCGATGCCGCTCCAGCCCTACCCGAATAAGGCGCCGCGCTGGCACTGCAGCCGTGTCCCGGCGTGCGTGCCATAATTGCTCGTTTACCTTAGAACCATCAGGATGGCCGCTTCCGCTTTCCTGCAACCCGTCAACTCACCCTAACCAAGCACCATGACCGACCAACAACTTCCTATCAAGTTAAGCGACACCTCTCTGTTCAAGACCGCCTCCTACATCGATGGGAAGTGGGTAGAAGCGGCCGATGGCAAGACTTTTTCAGTCGACAATCCCGCGAATGGGCAAATTATTGCGCAGGTGGCCAACCTGGACGCCGGCCACGCGCAGGCCGCCGTCAAGGCGGCTGACAAGGCCTATAAGGCCTGGCGCGCCCGCAGCGGCAAAGAACGCGCCAATATTCTGCGGCGCTGGTTCGATCTGATCATCGCCAACACCGAAGACCTCGCACAGCTGATGACGCTGGAACAAGGCAAGCCCATTGCCGAATCACGCGGTGAAATCGCCTACGGCGGATCCTTTGTGGAATGGTTCGCCGAACAGGCCAAGCGGGTCACGGGCGACATCATGGCTTCGCCCAACACTGCCAACCGCATGCTGGTCATGCGCGAACCCATCGGCGTCTGCGCCGCCATCACCCCCTGGAATTTCCCCAATGCCATGATCACCCGCAAAGTGGCCCCCGCGCTGGCGGCCGGGTGCACCGTCGTGCTCAAGCCGGCGGAGCAAACACCGCTGTCGGCTCTGGCGCTGGCTGAATTGGCCGAGCGGGCAGGCATTCCCGCCGGTGTACTGAATATCATCACCGCCGACAGTGATCGGTCCATTGAAATCGGCAAAGAACTTTGCGCCAACCCCATCGTCAAGAAGCTGACCTTCACCGGCTCCACGGCCGTAGGCCGCATATTGATGCAGCAGAGCGCCCCCACGATCAAGAAATTGTCCCTTGAACTGGGCGGCCACGCGCCCTTCATTGTCTTTGATGATGCCGATATCGACGCCGCTGTCGAAGGCGCCATGATCGCCAAGTATCGTAATGCCGGCCAGACATGCGTATGCACCAACCGCATCTATGTGCACGAAGCCGTCCACGACCAGTTCATAGAAAAATTTTCCGCCAAAGTGGGCGCCCTGCAGGTCGGCGACGGCTTTGCCGACAAGGTTGCACAAGGCCCGCTGATCGACGAGGCCGCCGTGGCAAAGGTGCAGGAACACGTCAAGGACGCCCTGGCCAAAGGCGCAAAAATCGCCGTCGGCGGCCAGGCGCATGAACTGGGCGGCCGCTATTTCCAGCCCACCGTCCTGTCCGACATCCAGGAAGACATGCTGTGCATGCGCGAAGAAACCTTCGGCCCCTTGGCGCCCGTCATCAAGTTCACAGACGAAAATCATGTCGTCGAGCTGGCCAATAACACGGAATACGGCCTCGCATCGTATTTCTACAGCCGCGACGTCGGCCGCATCTTCCGTGTAGCCGAGGCGCTGGAATACGGCATGGTGGGCGTCAACACCGGCCTGATTTCAAACGAGGTCGCGCCTTTTGGCGGCGTGAAGCAGTCCGGCCTGGGCCGCGAGGGCTCCATCTACGGCATGGACGACTTCATGGAGATGAAATACGTCTGCCTGGGCGGCATATAGTCCCTGGGCCGGCCCGGTCCATCGGGCCGCCCACCGATACGGCTTGCGCCGGATCTGATCGCTGCTTGCGGCCCCTACGGGGGCCGCAAGCCGTTTTAGGGGCCAGAACCGCTTGCAGGGAGATCGGCATTTACCCTTAATGCCATGCCCGCACCCGCCGCGGCCGCAACCCGTGGACATGGCGTGAATTCGGGCTTTCCTTGAAAAATATCAATGCGTTGCCGCGGGAACTGGTCCTATCTAATAAAACCATCTGGACCTAGCCGGCCTATCGGACTATGTGCACTATCCAATTCACACAGAGACGCAAATGATGCATCCTATAAATCGCGTCCTGCCACCTGACTGGAGATAAACCATGGATCCTTTGTTTAGACGTGCCCGCAAGTTCGCCTTGGTCGGTATTGCCACGGCCGCCTTCGGCTTCGGTTCGTTCGGGGTACAAGCCCAGACTAAAGTTGTAGTCGGCTATCAGCAAATCGTTGGTCCCTTCGTCAGCGCCATCGCCGACGGCAGCTTTGACAAGGCCGCGGCCGAAGCGGGCTACAAGATCGACTGGCGCCAGTTCAGCTCCGCCGGCGATATTTCCAGCGCCTTCGCCTCGCGCGACGTACCCATAGGCGTACTGGGTTCCACCGGCATCACTGCGGCCGTCACCCGTGGCGTCAACATGGAACTATTCTGGATCCTGGACAATATCGGCAAGTCCGAAGCGCTGGTCGCCCGGAATGGTTCGGGCATCGAAAAGCCACAGGACCTGGTGGGCAAGAAAGTCGGCGTGCCGTTTGTGTCGACGTCTCACTTCCACCTGCTGGTCGGCCTTAGCAAGGTGTGGAATGTCGACGCAAAGAAGGTCAACATCCTGAACATGCAGCCGCCGCAAATCGTCGCGGCCTGGCAGCGCGGCGATCTCGACGCCGCCTACGTATGGCCACCCGCGCTGACCGAGATCCAGAAAACCGGCAAGACCATCGCCGACTCCGAGCAGATCGGCAAGCAGAGCGTTCCCACTTTTGATGGCATCGTGGCCGACAAGGACTGGGCTGCGAAAAATCCGAAGTTCATGGCCGCGTTCACCAAGGTCCTGGCCGACTCCTATCAGAAATACAACGCCAACAGCGGCAAGCTGGCGGCCGATTCGGCGGATATCAAAGGCATCAGCAAAATGATAGGCGGCAAGCCGGACGACATTCTGTCGGCCTTGAATCTGCTGCTCTTTCCCGACGCCAAGGAACAGGCTTCCAATGCCTGGTTGGGCGGCGGCAAAGACAGCGGTGCTGTAAAAGCCTTGACCGAAAGTGCTCAGTTCCTGAAGGAACAGCGCCAGATCGACAAACCGCTGGCTGATTACACGCCGTTCGTCAACGCCTCGTACGCCGAGGCGGCAGCGAAGTAAAGCCACACCAACCGCCGCGCGCTGCAGCGCCCGCACCCGGCGCTGCGTGCAGCGGTCTAGTATCAAGGAGTTTTGCATGCCAGCACCGATGGGAAGCCTCAGCGTCCGCGGCGTCAACGTCACCTACCCTGCCCTGCAGCATGGCGGTTCGGTCGTCGCCCTGAAAGATGTCAATCTAGAAATCAACCCCGGCGATTTCGTCGTCGCACTGGGGGCATCGGGCTGCGGCAAAACGACCCTGCTGAATTTGCTCGCCGGCTTTCTATCGCCCACCCAGGGCAAGTTGCTGCTGGGCGGCCAGCCCATTGTCGGGCCAGGGTCGGACCGGGGCGTCGTGTTTCAAAAACATGCCCTGCTGCCATGGCTGAACGTCATGGAAAACACCGAATTCGGCCTGAAGCTGCAAGGCGTTGACAAAAGCCGGCGGCGCACCATTGCTGCCCGCAATCTTGAGCTCGTGGGCCTGAAAGACTTCCACCAACACATGATCTACCAGTTATCGGGCGGCATGCAGCAGCGTGTGGGCATTGCCCGCGCGCTAACCTGCGACCCGGCCATGCTGCTGATGGACGAACCCATGGCGGCGCTGGACGCCCTGACGCGGGAAACCATCCAGGAACTCCTGCTGGATGTCTGGCAGCACACCCACAAGATGTTCTTTTTCATCACCCACAGCGTAGAAGAGGCGCTCTTTCTGGGTTCGCGCCTGATTGTCATGTCGCCACGTCCTGGCCGCATTACCAATACCTACGAGCTGGACTTCAACAAACGCTTTCTGGAAACGAGGGACGCCCGTGCTATCAAATCAAGTGCAGACTTCATCAAAATGCGCGAAACTATCCTCGGAATCATCTACGGCGACGAACGCGCAGCCGGCGAACCGGAAATCATGCATGTTTAACAAGCTTTTCCTGAGCAAGCCGGCTACCCCCGGCAAGGTGTACGGCGCTCCCGGCGCCGGGTATAGCGGCTTCATCAGCCTGATGACCGCCGTCGTCCTGATCGCGCTGTGGTTTCTCGTGACCAGCATGGGCTGGATCAAGCCTATTTTCCTGCCTTCGCCGTTTGCGGTGTACGACAAGTTCATCGAGGCCTGGACGGAAGGCGTCGCCAACTCCACGCTGTTGCAGCATACGGCGACCAGCCTGGGGCGTGTCATGGGCGCATTCTTCCTCGCGCTGATCACCGCCGTGCCGGTGGGCGTATTGATGGGGGTGAACCGCATCGTGCGCGGAATATTCGACCCGATCATCGAGTTCTACCGGCCTCTGCCGCCGCTGGCCTACTTGCCGCTCGTCATCATCTGGTTCGGCATCGGCGAATTCCCCAAGGTGTTCCTGATCTATCTGGCCATTTTCGCCCCCATGGCGATTGCAGCCCGCGCCGGCGTCAAATCGGTTTCCATCGAGCAGATACACGCGGCTTATGCCATGGGCGCCTCCAGCCGTCAGATCATTTCTCATGTCATCCTGAAGGCGGCGCTGCCCGAAATCTTCACGGGCATGCGCATCGGCATCGGGGTGGGCTGGACAACGCTGGTGGCGGCGGAAATGGTGGCGTCCTCGCGGGGCCTGGGCTTCATGGTGCTGAACGCCGCGCAGTACCTGGCCAGCGACACCGTCATCATGGGCATCCTGGTCATTGGCTTCTTCGCGCTGATTTTCGACCTGCTGCTGCGCCATCTGGAAAAAGTGCTCATCCCCTGGAAGGGCAAAGTCTGATCCGGCCCGGCCGCTCGCGGCCGGCGCGTCCCTATCCCCGCATCGATCGCCAGGCCTTGCCTTCCACGGCAAGGCCTGGTCGTATCCGGCCGTCCGGCCCGGCGCCCCGTCCGGGTGACCACGCCGCATTGTTATTCAGATACAACCCTACTACACTACGTTTCCAATACAGGCCCGCCATATCAGCGCCGACCGCGGGCAGCGGCGCGCGATCAACAGCGGCCCATCGGCTTTACGGAACACTAGCAAGATGCAAGCGCCCACGCCTCCCAACGCGGCCGTGTTATGGCCCTCTCTTTTTGAACGCGTCAGCGACTCCAGCCTGAGCCTGCAGGGGCGCATACGGCAGATGCTGGTATCGGCGATACTGTCTGGCCATTTGCCGCCCGGCGCGCCGGTCCCATCCAGCCGCCTGCTGGCCGATAGCCTGGGTATTGCCCGCAATACCGTGGTGTTCGCCTACCAGCAATTGGTGGCCGAAGGCTATCTGTTGTCGCGGGAGCGCAGCGGGCATTTCGTCGCCGACGATGTCTTGAAAAACCACGTTGGCGGGCAACGTCCGGATGCTGACAGCGCGGATACCGATTATTCGAAAGTCGGCTGGCAGCAACGCATGGTTTTCCACCCGTCACGGCAACGAAATATCGTCAAGCCGGAAAACTGGCAAAGCATGCCATACCCCTTTGTCTACGCGCAGTTCGATGCCGGGCAATTTCCCACCGCCGAATGGCGGGAATGCTGTACACGCGCGTTGTCCGTCCTGGACATACGCAGCTGGGCGCCGGACCTGATCACCAACGATGATCCGGCCCTGATAGAAGAGATTCGCAGCCAGGTGTTGCCGCGCCGCGGCGTATGGGCCGAAAAGGAAGAAATCGTGATTACGGTCGGGGCGCAGCACGCCTTGTATCTGCTTGCCGACCTGCTCATCCATACCCACACGGTCATTGGCATGGAGGACCCGGGCTACCCCGATGCCCGCAACACTTTTGCGCACCGCACAGAACGGCTGCTGCCGCTGCCGGTCGACGGCGAAGGCCTGCGCATCACCCCGGCGCTGAAGGAATGCGACTACATCTTCGTCACGCCCAGCCATCAATGCCCTACCAGCGTCACCATGCCGCTGGAACGACGGGAAGCGCTGCTGGAGCTTGCCGCCAAGTCGGATACCGTCATTATCGAGGACGACTACGAAACCGAAAACCGCTACGACAGTCATCCCACTCCCGCCTTGAAAAGCCTGGACAAGCACGGACGCGTGATCTATGTGGGCAGTCTTTCGAAAAGCTTCGCGCCTGGGCTGCGCATAGGCTACATCGTCGCGCCCCGGGAACTCACCCATGAATTGCGTGCGCTGCGCCGGCTGATGCTGCGGCACCCGTCCGCCTACATACAAAGGGCGTTTTCGCTGTTCATCTCGTTGGGGCATTACCATTCGCTATTACGGCGTCTGTCGCATCAGTATGCCGAACGCGCCGGCGCACTGACACAGGCTTTCAACAAGCACCTGCCCGAGTTCGACCTGGTGCCGATCAGCGGCGGCTCTTCCTGCTGGGTCAAGGCGCCGCAAGGCACGGATACGCAAGCACTGGCCCGGGCTGCGTTGAAGGAAGGGGTGGTGATTGAGCCGGGTCATGTGTTTTATCATCGGCCCAGTCCGGCGAACAATAATTACATACGCATGGGTTTTGCTTCCATAAGCAAGGAGAGCATTCCGCCGGGAATCGAGCGCCTGGCGAAGGTTTACCGGGGGTTGTAGCGCTGCGGGTTCTATTGACCCGTGCCGGGTGGCGGGGGCCGGGACTTGCTGCGTGATTACGGTGTCCGGCTGTTGTGGGCGCGGTTGTGGGTGGTGCTGCTCTGGGTGGTGCTGCTGTGGATGTGTTGTTGCTACTCATGAAAACCGGGATGCGTCGCCATGGGCGGCCGCAGCCCGGTTTTCCCGGTGTTGCGGGGTCAGAACTTCTCGTCGCGCAAGTAGTAGTACTTGTA
>JAEWEH010000083.1 GCA_023389535.1 Pseudomonadota bacterium | reverse complement strand
GATCAGGTGGGTGCTGCGGGGGGCGCTGGCCATTGCGGCATGCAGCGCCCTGGCCCTGCTGGCATTGCTGGTGTGGTCCACCGGTAACGCTTCGCGCTACGCTCAGCAATACGACACCTTGCTGGTGCTCAATGGCGTACTCGCCGTCGCACTGATATCGTGGGTCGTCTTGCTCGCGGCGCGCTTGCTGCGGCAGATACGCCGCCGCCAATTCGGTGCGCGGCTGACGGCGCGCTTCGCGCTGTACTTCGCGCTGATAGGCGTGTTGCCCGGCGCCCTGATTTATCTTCTATCCGTGCAATTCATGTCGCGGTCCATCGAGTCCTGGTTCAATGTGCGCGTCGACAGCGCGCTGGAGGCCGGCCTGAACCTGGGTCGCGCGGCGCTGGATTCGCAATTGGGCGATCTGGGCGCGCGCGCCCGTGACATGGCCGCCAAGCTAAGCGGCGCCAGCGACGCCGACATGGCTTTGATCATTACCCGCCTGCGCGAGACCAGCGGCGTTTCAGAGGCCATGGTCTTTACCGGTAATAACCGCCTGGTCGCTTTTTCCTCATCGGCGTATGGGCAGTTGCTGCCCGACCCGCCACCTTCCAGCGTCATCAACCAGCTTCGGGTGTCGCGCGGGTATTCGGCGGCCGAAGCGGACGAAGCCGCCGACCCGCAGGACGATGAACAATCGGGTCATGGTCTGCACTTGCGGGTGGTCGTACCCATCAACACCAGCATGGACCGGCTAAGCTCCGCGCTGGGCATGGCGCCGGACACCCGCTGGCTGCAGGTCATCGAAGCTGTGCCGGAACAGATCGCCCGCAACGCCAACCAGGTGCAGCAGGGCTTTCGCGACTACCAGGAACTGGCGCTGTCCCGGCTGGGACTGCGCAAGCTGTACGGCATCACTCTGACGCTGGCCTTGATTCTTGCGGTGTTCGCCGCCATGGTGGTGGCGCTGGCGGTATCCAGGCGGCTGGTCAGGCCCTTGCTGACATTGGCCGCAGGGACCCAGGCGGTCGGGGTGGGGGACTATCGGCCTCTGCCCGAACCTCCTGAAAAAGACGAAGTAGGCCAGTTGACGCGCTCCTTCAATGCCATGACCCGCCAATTGGACGAGGCGCGGCATATGGTTGAGAACAACCGCCAGCAATTGGAGCGCTCGAATGTTTATCTGGAATCCGTGCTCAGCCATTTGTCGTCCGGGGTGCTGGTGTTCGACGAGATGTTCCGGGTCACGATGTTCAACCAGGGCGCGCAAAGCATCCTGCGTGTGGACCTGCGCTCGGTCAAGGGCCGGCCGCTGGAAACGGCGGACGGCGCATTCGCTTTTTCGCAATTGATACGCCAGGCATTTTCAGCCCATGCGGCTGTCGGCTCGGAACGCCTTTACTGGCAACAGCAATTTGAACTGGAGCTGGAAGCCGCCAGCGACAATGAAAAGAAAAAACACATCATCACGGTGTTGGCGCGCGGCACGCATCTTAGCGTGGATGGCCGTGGCAATGGCTACCTGGTAGTCTTTGACGATATCAGCGAGGTCATCTCGGCCAATCGCACGGTGGCCTGGGGCGAAGTGGCGCGCAGGCTGGCGCACGAAATCAAGAATCCCCTTACGCCCATCCAGCTGTCGGCGGAAAGACTGGCCATGAAGCTGGCCGACCGTCTGGGCGAAGCGGACGCAGCCATGCTCATGCGTTCCACCAATACGATCGTCAATCAGGTGGCGTCATTGAAGAAGATGGTCGACGATTTTCGCGAGTACGCCCGCACCCCGCCGGCGCAAATGCAGGATGTCGATCTGAACGCCCTGATCGCCGACGTGCTGACGCTATATGGCTGGGATCCGGCAGCGGGCATGGTGCGCGACCCTGGGGGTGGCATACGCATCGACGTCGAGCTGGAAGCCGGCCTGCCGGTCATCCAGGGCGATCCGACGCAGCTGCGGCAAGTCATCCACAATCTGCTGGCCAATGCACGCGATGCTGCCACACAGGATCAACCTGCGGGCGCTGCGCATCTGTATGTGCAGACTAAAACCATGCATGCCAGCGCGAACGACGCGGAGCGTTTGGCGGTCAGGCTCACCGTGTCGGATAATGGTCCCGGCTTTGCGCCCCAAGTGCTGAACAGGGTGTTCGAGCCTTATGTCACGACCAAAGCAAGCGGGACTGGCTTGGGACTTGCTATAGTTAAAAAGATCATCGAAGAACACGGCGGTCGTATTGATATTTCCAACCGTCGCGAGGGGGGGGCACGCATTTCCATCCTCTGGACGCGCCTTGCCGATGCCCAGTCTGCGCTGGACGTAGCTACGCAAGGGAACGATAATGCGGAAAAAAGGTAGGTGACGCTATATGGCCAGAATTCTGGTTGTTGACGACGAAATTGGTATCCGTGAACTTTTGTCTGAAATCCTTTACGACGAAGGGCACACAGTGGAACTCGCGGAAAATGCGGCGCAAGCGCGCGCATCACGGTTGCGGGCCCGCCCTGATCTCGTTTTGCTCGATATCTGGATGCCCGATACAGACGGCGTAAGCTTGCTTAAAGAATGGAGCTCCCAAGGCCTGCTCGACATGCCGGTGATCATGATGAGCGGGCATGCCACGGTCGATACGGCCGTAGAAGCCACGCGCATTGGCGCGGTGGACTTCCTTGAAAAGCCCATCACGCTGCAAAAGCTGTTGAAGACCATCGCGGCGGGGCTGGCCCGGCCGGTGGTCACGCCGGCGCTGGTCGCTGCGGCCAGGCTGCCGGAACGGCGGGCCGAACCGGGCGAACCCATGCCGCTGCCCACCACGCCCATGCCCGTCATGGCCGAACCGGCCGGCGAATTGAATCACTCCCTGTTGGGCGGCATTTCGCTGGACCAGCCGCTGCGCGATGCGCGCGACGAATTCGAGCGCATTTATTTCGAATACCATCTTGGCCGCGAGAATCACAGCATGACCCGGGTATCCGAAAAGACCGGGCTGGAACGCACCCACTTGTATCGCAAACTGAAGCAGCTGGGCATCGATTCTTCCCGCAAGAAAAACGCCAGTTGAATGGAGCCACGCATGTCCCGGCTTTTTGAGACCATTACCTTGGGCGGGCTGACACTGCCCAATCGCATCATCGTGTCTCCCATGTGCCAGTATTCCGCCGTCGATGGCAGCGCCACCGCCTGGCATGTCGCCCACTTGGGCAGCCTCGCGCTGGGCGGCATGGGCATGCTTTGCGTCGAAGCCACCGCAGTCAGTCCGGAAGGCCGGATCACCCCCGGTTGCCTGGGTTTGTGGAATGACGCCAACGAAGCCGCGCTACGCAAGGTCGTGGACACCATCCGCGCCACATCGCCCGTGAAGCTGGCCATACAACTTAGCCACGCCGGCCGCAAGGCGTCCAGCGCGCCGCCATGGCAGGGTGGGCAATTGATTGCTCCCGAACAGGGCGGCTGGAGGCCCATGGCGCCTTCGGCAATCCCGCATAAGCAAGGCGAACCGGCGCCCCAGGCCATGACGCAAGCCGACATCGAGCGTGTCAAGGCTGATTTCGTCGCCTCGGCGCACCGTGCCCTGCGGCTGGGTTTTGAGGCGATCGAGCTGCATGGTGCACATGGATACCTGCTGCACCAATTCCTGTCGCCCATTGCCAATCAGCGCAGCGATGCATACGGCGGTAGCCTGGAAAACCGCATGCGCCTGCCATTGGAAGTTTTCGATGCCGTGCGCGCTGCAGTGCCGGCATCCGTACCCGTGGGCATGCGCTTGTCGGCCACCGACTGGGTGGACGACGAACCCAGCTGGACGGTCGAACAGACGGTCAGCCTGGGCAAGGCCCTGCAAGCCGCCGGGGCGGCATGGCTGGATATCTCCAGCGGCGGCGTATCGACCAGGCAGCAGATTCCCCTTGGGCCCGGTTATCAGGTGCCATTGGCCGCAGCGGTGAAGCAGGGCGTTGGCCTGCCCACTATGGCGGTAGGCTTGATTACCGAAGCCGCGCAGGCGGAAGCCATTGTGGCCGACGGCCAGGCCGACATGATCGCGCTGGGTCGCGCGTTTCTGTATAACCCGCGCTGGGCCTGGCATGCAGCCGCCGAATTGGGCGGGCAGGTGGACGGTCCGCCGCAATATTGGCGATCGCTGCCAACCGGTAAGAACGCCGTCTTTGGCAAGACCAATTTCGGCATGCGCTGACCATAAGGCGCGCCACGCGCCGATGGGGTCGGCGTGACGCTTATTCGTCCGGCTTGCGCGGCCGCACCGTGGGCCGGCCGATGGCACTGACCGATATGTGGGTTTCGCCTGCGCGGCGGCGGTGAGCCGCAGTACGCCAGGCATGCCCATAGGCCACTTCCAGGCTCAAATGTATGGTTCCGTCGATATGGCGGCGCGCTTCCAGTGCATCCAGCAGGCGCTGGCGCCATTGCCGGCCCGACAGCCCAGGCTTGCGATCCAGGCTTGGATTGCCGCCCAGTACGCGCATGTCTTCCAGCAGTTTGTCGGCAGTGCGATAGGTGAGGGTCAGGATTTCCTGATCCATCACTGGGTCGGCAAAGCCGCGTTCGATCAGCAGGTCGCCAAAATCGTGCATGTCGACGAATTCCGGGGTGGCGGTTTGCAATCCCGCTTCGGCAACCGCACTGCGCAACTCCGCCAGCGACCCCGGACCCAAACAAGAGAACATCACCAGCGCACCGGGTTTCAGGACGCGGCGCCATTCGCCCAGGACCCGATGCGGTTCCGGGTGCCAGTGCAAAGCCATATTGGACCAGAGCAGGTCCTGGCTTTCGGGTGGCAGCGCGGCATCGGCCAGGTCGGCCTGGATGAACTCCAACGGAGGGGTCGGCCGATTGCGCAGCTTCTGCCAGAAACCCGGTTTGGCAATATAGCGTTCACGCGCGACATCGAGCAGTGGCCCGCAGGCATCCAGGCCCGTGTAATGCAGGTCGGGATAGCGCGACCGTAGCGGCTCCAGTGCGTGGCCAGCTCCGCAGCCGGCATCCAGCACAGCAATAGGTGCAATCCGTATATAGCTGAGGCGTTGCAGCATGCGCTGCGCGATTTCACCGTACAGAAACTGCGCCGCATCCAGCGGGCTGCGACGAGAAAATTGTTGGGTGACGTGCGCGGCACTGATGCGCAGGCTGGGAGGCTGAGACATTGCTATCCAGGAACGGGTGGCGTGCGCCGAAGGGCCGGCCTAAGATGGATCGAGGCACGCACTGCGAACCGATCAAACCGAAAACATTATTATGGCTCATCTGCATGACGCGCGCGAACCAAGACTCATCCGCTGGACGGAGCCCTTCCGGCGTATCCAGGGCATATGCCGCATGCGCGGCGCTGCTTGGCCACATCCCATCTGATTGCGGGCTGTGCGGCGGGCGTGCTCGGGGTGGCGGCCTGTGCATGCCTTGCCAGGCCAGCGTCACCCACAGCATGCAGGGCGGGCTGCGTTGCACCCGGTGCAGCCTGGCCTTGGATGGCTTGGCCGCGTGTCCTGATTGCAGCCGGCGCCCGCCCGCATTCGAGCGCGTGATCGCCGCCTTCGATTATGCCTACCCGGGCGATGTGCTGATCCATCATCTGAAGGTGGGGCGCCGCTACATCAGCGCGGGGATGCTGGCCGACCTCTTGACTGCGGCGGTACGCAGTGCCGCGACGCCACTGGCCGCCGATACCCTGTTGTTGCCCGTGCCGTCCAGCCGGGCGGCGCTTATGCGGCGGGGCTACAATCCGGCGGCCGAGGTGGCGCGCGCGCTGGCCAGGCGGCTGCAGGTGGAGTACCGGCCCGGCTTGGTGACGCGGCGCCGCGAAGGTGCGCGTCAGGCGCATCTGTCCCGTGCCGATCGCTTGCGCAGTGTGCAGGATTTATACCAGTGCGGGCAGCCGCTGCACGGTGCAAGCGTGGCGGTGGTGGACGACGTACTGACCACGGGCAGCACCTTGCACGGCATGGCGGTGGCGCTTAAGGAAGCTGGCGCGGTTACGGTGACCGGGCTGGTGCTGGCTCGTACGCCGTATGCCGCTCATCCATGACATGATCGAATGGAGGCAAATAATAGCAACCTTGAAAGCATCCTTTCCCAGCCTCACATATCATGACATAGGCGTTGCGAGGACCGGGTCGCAGACTTTGGGTTGCATACGCCGAGTCGCGTGAGCGACGTGCCGTAACTGCGCATCATGGACGTCAGGCGCGGTGAGTACAATGGCGATTTTGCCGCTTTCGCCCATGTTCCATATTGTCCTCGTTTCGCCCGAAATACCTCCCAATACGGGTAATGTCATACGCTTGGCGGCGAACACGGGCGCCAGCCTGCATTTGGTGCGGCCTTTAGGATTTGAGCTCGAGGATAAGAAGCTGAAGCGGGCGGGGCTGGACTATCACGAATGGGCAAGCTTGCGTGTGCACGATACGCTGCAAGGAGCGCTGGACGGCATTGGTGGAGATCCGGCGCGGCGCTTTGCCTTGACGACGAAGGGGTCCCGGCTGATCGGGGACGTGCCTTTGCTGCCGGGCGATGTTTTTGTGTTTGGTCGTGAAACGGCGGGCCTGACGGATGAGCAGATGGCGCTGTTTCCGGATGGGCAGCGGATACGGCTGCCGATGTTGCCGCAGCAGCGCAGCTTGAATTTGTCGAATGCGGTGGCGGTGACGGTTTATGAGGCTTGGCGGCAGGCAGGTTATGCCGGAAGTGTTTAACGCCTGTCGTTCTTATCGTTCTGGGCGGAAGCTGCGCTATTGACGCGGTTGGTTCGTGGCGTTGTCTTTTCTTCTGACGCGTGCCGGGTTATGTGGCGCTGCCTGTTTCTATTGACGCGAGCCGGGTGGCGGGGGCCGGCCTTGCTCCT
>JAEWEH010000423.1 GCA_023389535.1 Pseudomonadota bacterium | reverse complement strand
GGAAAGCTTCACCGGCATCGAAGTCTTCGACCGCAGCATGCGCGGCGCGCGGCTGACGGAAAAAGGCGAGGAACTCCTGCTGCTCGCTCAGCAGATGCTCAATCTTGGCGATCAGATCCTGAAGCTGAAAACACATAGCGCCAAACCGGTGCGCAAGCTGCAGCTGGGGGTGACGGAACTTACCGCCTGGACTTGGCTGCCGCGCCTGGTGGCCGCCCTGCAGGCGCGCTATCCCAAGATCATGATAGAGCCGGAAGTGGACATGAGCCGGTCTTTGTACGAACGCCTGAGCGAGGGCAGTATCGAACTCATCATCATTCCGGAGGCGTTTCGCGATCCGGATCTTGTCTCCGTCCACTTGGCGGATGTCGAGAACGTGTGGATGGCCAAGCCGCAGGTGCTGAAGAAGAAAAAAGGCCCCGTGACCCTCGATCAACTGGTGCAGTACCCGATACTTGCGCAAGGCGCCCGCTCGGGGTCGGGGCTGTACTTCAGCAAATGGCTCAAGTCGCAAGGCGTCAATGTTTCACGGCTGATTTCCAGCGACAGCCTGAATGCCATGCTGGGCCTGACCGTGGCGGGCCTGGGCATCAGCTATTTCCCTCAAGCCTGCTTCCAGCCGCTGGTCGACGCCGGCAAACTTGAGATCGTCCCGGTAAAACCCAAGCTGCCGCCAGTTCCTTATGTTGCCATGTACCGCTCCGACCGTCCCACGGCTTTCATCGAAGAAGTGGTGGAAATCGCCAAAGAAACCTGCGACTTTTCGCGCCAATTGCAAAGCTGACGCCATGCCATGACATGCAAACATTTGACCATCAGCCCTGCCTACCCTAGACCTCACTGACTTCGCCACTTCGCTCTTGCACGATGAATGAACTCGCCATTCCGCCTGCCGCCAGCACGCCCGTCTGCACAAGACAGGGTGAATACGCCATTTTGTGCGACGCCGGCGCCGGTACCGAATTGAATCTGGATATTCAGCGCAAGGTGTGGGCGGCGTCGGCCCGCTTGACCGCGCGCGAAGATGTGCTTGAAGTCGTGCCGGGAATGAACAATTTCCTGGTGATATTCCGCGGCGTCCAGGAAGACTTCGACGCTTGCCGGGCGGACATTCTCTGCGCCTGGTCCCAATCGGAGGCGGGGGACTCCAAGCCGCGCCAGGTCACGGTTCCCGTGATATACGGCGGGCAAACCGGGGAAGACCTGCAAGAGGTTGCGCGCAGGGCCGGCATGAGCCCGGAAGATTACGTGGCGCTGCATGCGCAGGCCACCTATGTCGTGTACGCCTTGGGCAGCCAGCCGGGCTTCGCTTACCTGGGCGGCCTGGACCCGCGCCTGGCCATACCCCGCCGCGATACGCCGCGGCCGCGTGTCGAGGCGGGTTCGGTGATCATTGGCGGCGCGCAGACCGGCATCCTGTCGCGCACCACCCCCTCGGGATGGCACATCATCGGCAGGACAGAATTGAACTGCTTCGATCACACGCGCGAACGGCCTGCGCTATTGGAGCCGGGCGACACGCTGCGCTTCACGATACAAGAGGTCCGCGCATGATCGAAGTCACTCTGGCGGGCTTTTATTCCTCGGTGCAGGACCTGGGGCGCCTCGGCTATCGCCATCTCGGCGTGGGCATGAGCGGGGCCATGGATACGCTGGCCCTGTCCGTCGCCAACGTGCTCGTGGGTAATCCGGCCGGCGCTGCCGCCCTGGAGATCACGATGGGCCTCGCCGCCTTTACCTTTCACGCCGACACTGAAATTGCTTTGGGGGGCGCGAGCGCGCATGCCACGCTCGACGGCCGCTCTTTGCCAAACTGGTGGGCGGTGAGCGTCAAGGCCGGCCAGGTATTGCGTTTCGGCGCGCTGGAGGCCGGCGTGCGCAGTTATGTGGCCGTCAGGGGCGGGCTGGACGTGCAACCGGCGCTTGGTTCCGCTTCCACGGATCTCAAGGGTGGCTTTGGCGGCTTGGGCGGCCGCCCCCTGAAGAACGGGGACAGGCTCAGTGCGAAAGCTGCGGCTCCGTCAGGGCGTCCGAATCGCGGTTTCGGCCTGTCCCCCTGGCGGCCAGATCCATATCAGGAAAGCCGGCCCGGCGCGGGTCTTGTAGGGACAGGCGTGGCGTCCTCTGCGGCGGACGACACGCTGGTCATTCATATATTGCCCGCTGCGCAATGGGGAGATCTAACCTCGCAGGCGCAGGAACTGCTGACATCGGTGGACTGGGAAACCGCTCCGGAGAGCAATCGCGTGGGATGCCGCCTGGATGGTCCGGAATTGCCGATGAGGGAACGCCATGAAATGCGTTCTCACGGCATCATGCCGGGCGTAGTGCAACTGCCGCCCGCGGGGCGCCCGATTGTGCAGCTGTGCGATGGCAACACCAGCGGCGGCTATCCGGTGGTGGCCACCGTCATACAGGCCGATCTGCATCATTTCGCCCAAATGCGCCCCAAAGCGCGCCTGCGTTTCGAACTATGCGATATCGCACAGGCGCAGGAGCGCTGGGCCCGCCGCCAACGATTTCTGGATGCGCTCGCCCTGCGTTGCGAGTTGACGCGCAGCCGCTTCAGCTAAAGGACAGCATATGAAGACTATTGACCTCAACTCCGATCTGGGCGAAGGCTACGGCGACTACACCATGGCCGACGATGCCGCCATCCTGGGATTGATCACCTCCGCCAACGTCGCTTGCGGTTTCCACGCGGGCGACTTCATGACCATGGAGCGCACCGCGACCTTGGCGGTTCAGAATGGCGTGCGTATCGGCGCCCATATCGGCTACCCGGATCGCCAGGGGTTCGGGCGTCGGCATATTGCTTACCAGCTCAAGGAGCTGGAGCTCATGACGCTGTATCAACTGGGGGCGCTGCGAGCCATCGCCGAGCTTGCGGGCGCAACATTGACCCACGCCAACTTCCATGGCGCGCTGGGCAATTTGAGTTTCGTCGATTATGACGTGGCCTACGCCGTCCTGCGCGCCGTCAAGGCGTTTGACCGCAGCCTGAAATTCGTCGCCTTGCCCTACACCGAGGCCTTTAAGGCGGCGCAAGAACTGGATATCGACATCGTCGCATCCTTTCTGGCTGATCGCGCCTACACGGGCAGCGGTGTGCTGGTCAGCCGCAAAGAGCCCGGGTCGGTCATTCATGACCCCGCACGCATCCGCGACCGTGTACAGCGCGTCCTGCAGGAAGGCAAGATCGACGCCATCGACGGCACGACGCTGGACATGCCGGTGGACTCCATACTGGTGCACAGCGATACCGCCGGCGCGATTGAGATCGCGCACACCATCCGCAAGGCGGTGCAGGACATCGGGTATGAAATACGGGCTTTTGCCTGATTCGGAGCCATGCACCGGCCGATGGCGGGAAACGCGCTTCAAGCTCTCACTGGGCCGCGATTCCCGTTTCCTTGACGATCCGGGCGTACTTGGTCATCTCGTCTGAAATAAAGGCGGAGAATTCGGTCGGCGCCATAGGCGTTGGCGTCAGGCCCTTGTTTTCCAGTTCCTTTTGGAACCCCTGCTCTTGCATTATGGCTGCGACGTCGGCGCTGATTTTTTGAGCAATATCCTTGGGCAGATTCTTGGGTGCGAACAGCCCAAACCAGTTGGTGAGCTGCAGCCCTGGCATGCCGAGTTCCACGGCCGTGGGAACATCGGGAAGCAGGGCTTCCCGCTTGTCACCGGCAATCAGCAGCGGATGCAGCTTGCCGGCCTGGATATTCCCCAGCAGGGGCGGGGTTGTCGCGAAGAACAAATCGATCTGACCACCCACCAGATCGGTCACAGCCAATGAGGTGCCGCGATAGGGCACATGGGTCAAGGGAAGTTTCGTCAGGCTTTTCAGCACTTCGCCCGCCATATGCTGCTGCCCGCCGACCCCGGGCGAGCCGTAGGTCAGGTGGGCGGACTTGCTGGACAACAACTGGTCGATGGACTTGATGCCCAGGCTGGGCCCGGCTGCGAGTACCAGCGGTGCTGATGCGATGAGGTTCAACGGTGTCAGGTCGGTTAAAGGGTCATAGCGCATGCCCTTGAACACCAGCTTATTGATCGACACTTCCGGTGTATAAGCCAGCTGCAGCGTATACCCGTCGGCTGCGGACCTGGTCACTTGCTCGGTGCCTATCATGCCGCTTGCGCCGGCCTTGTTTTCCACGACGACCGACTGGCCCCATTTCTCGCCCAGCGCATTGGCCAGCAGGCGCGCGACGATATCTGTGGATCCGCCCGGGGCGTAGGCCACAACGAGCTTGACGGGTTTTTCGGGGTAGGCGGCATGGGTGACGGGCGCCACGCACAGCGCCGCGGACAATGCCAATAATCCAAGAATTCTTGATGACATGGTGATTTCCTTGCAGATCAAAGGGGGCTGCGATGTGGGGTAGATGCCAGAACTACTTGCAATGGGTTTGGCTTGCCGTCGGGGGCGGACTGCCAGGCCTTGAATAGTTCTTCGCCGCTATGCTGCGCGCCCGAGAGTAGATCGATGAAACTCCAGTTCGCAGTGAAGGCCCCAAGGTGCTCGCGGGCTTGGCTCGCAGGCAGGCTGATCAGTTGATAGCGATGTTCCGGCGTTGAGAATTCCAGCACGCCTTCGTCCTTGTCCCGACTGCCGTCGCATTGCACATTGTCGATGTGGGACAAGAGCGACATCATGATGGCGTAGGCGCGTGCCATGGGCCGTGGATTGAATTGCCGGTCGATGAAGGCATGCCGCGGGAAATAGCCCCGATCCACATCCATGAAAGTGTCATAGATGAAACGGATGCCGGGATAGTGGCGTGCAAGCACCATGATTTTGGCAAGGTGGGCGACATTTTCAATGTCGTCGGCGCGTTCCATGGCAATACTGGGGCCCGCCATTTTCAGGGAAGCGATGATTTGCGCGCCGGTCCTCTTGCAATAAGCATCCATGTGTGCGGCGGCGGCGATCAAATCGTCACCGGGCTCCACCCGCACCGTAATGCCGCGTATGGCGCCGCCTTGCACGGCTTGCGTGATTTGTTCCCGGTACGTGTCGAGCTCGCTCAGCCGGAAGCCGGCATGGACCATATGGCTGAACTGCTGGCCATCGTACTGAGCGGGGTCGACGGTCAATAGCTTGGAATAGAAAATCCCCACGCCTTTTTCTTGCTGGATGCCTTGCAGTCGCGACAGGCCCGAGGCGAACGCGTCTTTGGTCAAATTGACCTCAAGGCCGATGACGCCCAATGCCTTCAGATCATGGGCCAGCAGCGCGGGCTTGGGCATGCCCAATGTGGTGACGACATACTGGTGTCCGATGGGCGCGAGTATCGCCATCCGCGAGCGCGGCTCGTCTTCGGTGACGTCGATGTCGGGGACCTTGGCCAGACGCGCGCCCATTTCCCACAAAGCCTGGAGCGGGTAATCATTGCGCGCCCACTTGCGGCCGAATTCCTGGACGCCGCCAGTCGCAGTGATCTGCATGCTTTCGGACCACGGGTGTCGCAGCTCGACCCCGACCCGGTCGAACGAGGCGACCTTGGGATGGGCC
The DNA here is from genome assembly GCA_023389535.1 of Pseudomonadota bacterium. Classification (GTDB taxonomy): domain Bacteria; phylum Pseudomonadota; class Gammaproteobacteria; order Burkholderiales; family Burkholderiaceae_B; genus UBA6240. Next base: position 839 of record JAEWEH010000423.1, on the reverse strand, counting down.
AGATACCTGGCTGCGGCGGCTACCGATGTGGCCCCGGGCGCGGCGTGCCGCCCCGAAGAGCGCAAAGAATACGCGACATGGCCGCTTTCATAGACATCGACCATAAAGTAGCCGAATTTTTCAAGATCACCGCGTCCGAACTCCCCTTGCGGCGCGACCCGATAGAACTCGGTGAAATCATGCCGCAAGAAAGCGGTAGACGGCAGCATATAGAATTCCGCATTCCCGACCCGGTCATACCAGAAGTTGTGCACGTGGCCTGCGAAGACGGCTTCTACATTTGGCCGCTCCATGAGTGCCAGCAGCCAGCTGCGACCGGGCTCGTCCAGATTGTCGTAGTTGCTTTTCTCGTCTCGGGAATAGATATAGGGGGGATAGTGCATGAACAGAAATACACGCTGCCCCCCGGCTTTTTCCAGTTCCGCTTCCAGCCATGCTTTTTGTTTGGCCTCGTCCCCCAGTCCTGAATTGATCAACAATGAATTGATCAGGATGAAGCGGGTATCGTTTTCCACGAACGAAAAGAAGTCCGGTCCGAAAGTGCGTCGATAGGTATCGAGGAATTCGTCGCATACTTGCTCGGCCGGCATCCACTCTATGCGCTTGTCGCCAACATCATGATTGCCCGGCAGGACATGCACGGGCACCCGTACGGGTTTGATGATGTCCTTGAAATGGGCCACAGCCTGATCGAAGGTGGGCAGGGACGGCACCGGATTGACGATATCGCCCAGGTGGATCACAAAGCTTGGCTGAGGGTCCATGGCGGCAATGTCCAGGAAGACATGGCGGGCACGGGCATTGGCGAGCTTGTTCGTCTGATAGGGCGAACTGGAAAT
>JAEWEH010000405.1 GCA_023389535.1 Pseudomonadota bacterium | reverse complement strand
GACCTTCGGCACCAAGGCCACGGCAACTTGCTCGTCATCAATGACGACACGGTTGCCGCCGGCCACGGCTTCGGCACCCATGGCCATCGCGACATGGAGATCATCAGCTACGTGCTCGAAGGCGAGCTCGCGCACAAGGACAGCATGGGCAACGGCGATGCAGGCGCCGCCAACAGCGGCATCGTGCGTCCCGGCGACGTTCAGCGCATGAGCGCCGGCACCGGCGTCAGGCATAGCGAATTCAACAATCTTCAGGATCGCAGCACACGCTTCCTGCAGATCTGGATACAGCCCAAGTTCAAGGGCATACGACCCAGCTACGAACAGAAGCACTTCGATGCCGAGCAGCGTCGCGGCCGCTTGGTGCTCATCGTCTCGCGCACCGGCGAAAACGGCTCCGTCAGTATGAACGCCGACGCCGCCATCTTTGCCGGTTTATTCCATGGCGACGAAACAGCGACACAGCGCCTGAATACCGACCGCCTGACCTATGTGCACCTGGCTCGCGGCAAGCTGACCGTCAACGGCCACGACTTGAAAGAAGGCGACGGCGCATTGCTGAAAGACGAGACCGAATTGCGGCTGGGAAATGGCCAGGACGCTGAAGTGCTGGTGTTCGACCTGGCGAAGGCTTGAGGTAACGCACAGTAGCGCACCACCTGGAAGCGATGGATTACCTCGGGGTACACGCCCGGCATCATGGTGTCGAGACAGGCCGAAAGACGAGTCATGTGCCGCCGTAAGGACGAGTGATGATTTCCAGCAAGTGCCCGTCGGGGTCATCGAAATATATGCCGCGACCACCATCGCCATGGCTGATCTTGCCTTCATGGCGTTTACCCGGGTCGGCCCAGTAGGAAAGGCCGCGCTCCTGAATGCGCGCGAAGATGCGATCGAAGTCCTCTTCACCGATCAAGAAGGCATAGTGCTGGGCAGAGATTTCATCGTTCGTCTCGTAGAAATCCAACGAGACCCCGTTATCCGCTTGGACGACCAACATGGGCCCGAACGGCACGGGCGGCGGCAGGCCCAGGATCTCGGTCATAAAGCCTGCCGACCTCTGCTTGTCGCGGCACCAGACGATAGTGTGATTCAGTTGAATGCTCACTTTCCATTCTCCGCAAGGCGATGAAGGATGTCATTTTTATACCACGTGCCGGTCCAACGTCAGGCTGATGTCTCGGACCACTGCGGATTCCAGACGATTTCCCAAAGGTGGCCGTCCGGATCCTGGAAATACCCCGAATATCCACCCCAGAACGTGTCATGTGCTGGTTTGACGATAACCGCCCCCGCCGAGGCCGCTTTAGCCATGACTTCGTCAACTTCTGCTTTTGAGGATACGTTGTGACCCAGAGTCATCTCGGTGGGGTTGGCAACGCCCGCGGCAAGCCCCGTGTCATGAGCGATGCTGGCTCGCGGCCAGAGCGCAAGACGAAGCCCAGATTGGAGTTCAATGAACACTACCGCCCCGTGCTCGAATTCCTCACCAATAATGCCCTCGGTGGGAAAGCCCAGCCCATCACGATAGAAGCGCAGCGCGGCGCCAAGGTCTTCAACGCCGATGGTAATGACAGTGATGCGCGGTTTCATGTGAATGACTCCTTTGAATGCTTCGTCCATTGGCGCCACAGTTCGGAGCCTGATCGCACGATGGCCTGCTCACCGCGTGCCTTGGTTGGGAATATAGCAAGAATGAAAAGGCGTGGATGTACAAACGAAACCGCCACCGCAAGCAAGTGTAAGAGGATCCCCGAGCTTCTAAAGAGGCCCGCAAGATGCTGACATGACAACCGCAGTATTGCGGACATCGCAACAAGGCTGAACCTCGCGTACCATGGCATGCGAATCTTGATCAAGATAGCTTAGAAGGTGCATAACATGACGGATGCCATAAAGGACTGCCACACGCCAGCTCGCAAAAGAGCTGGTCTAGTTCCGTTGTTGTGTCTTCTCTTTGGTGGATCACTATTGGGGCTGTCCACCAATTTGGCGAAACTCGCGGGTCAGTCGGGCCTATCGCCGTTAGCGTTTCTGTGCTGGTCCATTACCGGCGCAGCACTTATCCTGATGATTGTGTCGGCACTCCGCCGGGACCTGCCGCCTGTCAACGCGCGCACACTTGAATACTATGCCGTGTCTGCACTGGTGGGGGTGGCGGGATCCAACCTGGTTTTCTTTTCAGCTATTCCACGTGTAGGCGTCAGCTTTGTCGCGCTGATCATCTCACTGCCGCCGCTGCTGACCTATGTAGGCGCGCTGGCATTGCGCATGGAGCGTTTCAAAATCATGCGCGCCGCCGGCGTGGCTAGCGCGCTGGCCGGCGCCATTGTTCTGGCAGCGGGCAAGTTTTCCGCACCCGATGCCCAGGGATTCTGGATTCTCCTTGCCCTGGTCGGCCCGGTCCTGCTGGCGATCGGCAATCTCTATCGCACGCTGCGCTGGCCCGAAGGCGCATCCGCCGATGCGCTCGCAACAGGAATGCTGATCGCCGCCGCAGTAATGTTGATGGGCGCCGGGTTCTTGCCCGGTTTCTCGCTCGCCGTTCCCATGGACCAAAGCCTGCCACTGATCCTGATCGCCACGCAGTCGGTGGTCTTCGCCGGCACGTTTCTGCTGCTGTTCATGTTGCAGAAGACAGGTGGTCCGGTGCTCCTAAGCCTGCTGGGGTCGGTTGGCGCTGTCGTCGGCGTGCCAGTCGCCATATTTTTGCAAGGCGAAGCACCGCCCGAAGGCCTATTTTTAGGCGCCGCCCTGATCGCCGCGGGGGTTGCCTTGCTGACGCTTGGCAAGGCAGCTCGCCCCCACAACCGTACATCAGGACGGAAAGCGGGTTAGCCTGTGGCGCGATTTGAATTCGCAGAATATACCCATGCCGGACGCACATAAAAAAAGGAGCCCACTAAGTGGGCTCATCCAGATCCGCGGAAAAATGCAGGCGACTTAGGACGCCCGGCCCCTTCACTTGGGCATCAGCACATTGTCGATGACATGAATCACGCCGTTGTCTGCCACGATGTCGGCCTTGACGACTTTGGCCTGATCCACGCCGACAGCGCCGTCCTGAGCCTTGACGGAAAGCGCGCTGCCCTCCACGGTTTTCACGGAACCAGTCTTCACATCTTTGGCCATCACTTTGCCGGGCACCACGTGGTACGTGAGCACTTGGGTAAGTGCCGCTTTGTCCTTCAGCAGAGCATTCAGCTTGTCTTGGGGAATCTTGGCGAAGGCTTCGTCAGTGGGGGCGAAAACCGTGAACGGGCCGGGGCCTTTCAAAGTATCTACCAGCCCGGCGGCTTGCACAGCCGTGACCAAGGTGTTGAACGATCCGGCGGATTTGGCGGTATCGACAATATCGGCGGCATGCGCGATGCCGCAGGCAAGTGTAAGGGTAGAGGCGATCATAAAGCGTTTCATTGCTGACTCCGATATGGCGAAAAGTTGGTTTTCCGCTGAGTGCGGTGGACCCGGACATCGTTGGCAGTGCCGTGATGTCCGTGACGTCAATTTACGGCCGCGCATGCTACATGTCCATGGTTTGTTCCGATATAATCGCACTTTATCGGTTCATAAACGGGTCAATCATGAGCAAATCCATCGGCGGCTCCAAACCTAAAGAACAGGCGCCAGATGCAGGCGGAGTAACGTATCGGGCCGGTGTCGCCGCCCGGCTGGCGGGGCTTTCTGCTGAGACATTGCGCGTTTGGGAGCGCCGCTACGGCGTGTCGGATACGCGTCGTACTGCGCGCGGCCACAGGCTGTACACGGCAGAACAAGTGCGCCGACTGGGCATGCTGAAGCAACTGGTGGATCAGGGCCATGCCATCGGCGTCCTCGTCGGACTATCGAACGCCGAACTGCAAGAACTAGTGGCCGGGCCGAGGACCAGCGCGCCCGCGAACGCACCGATAAAGACCGCGGTAATCAGCGCCGGCCTTTACAGGCGAATCGTTTCCAGCGGGTCCCAGGGTTCGGAGATTGCGGTACAAGCGACTTGCAGCAAACTCGAGGAATGGCCGTCGCTGCCGACCGATGCCGGCGTGGAGGTGCTGCTGGCCGAACTATCGGAACTGGATGAGAGCGTAATCCCGGATATTCTGGCTGCCCAGAAGCTCTGCGGCGCAATGGCTGTCCTCGTGCTTTACCGCTTTTGTTCAATGGCCACAATTCGCGCCTTGCGCGCACAGGGCTGCTTCGCCGCAAGAGTCCCGGCTGAAATAGGAGAACTGGCTGTGTTGTGTCGATCGGCGCTCGCAGGCGAGCGACTGCCCGCTTCGCCGCAACCAGATGCCCCCCCGCTCCGGTTTAATGAGGAGACGCTCTCGAGCATCACTGCAAGGGGCAGCGGTATCGTATGCGAATGCCCCCGCCATCTGGCAGACCTGTTAATGATGGTTGGAAGCTTTGAACGCTACAGCGCCCAGTGTGCTTCCAAGAATGAGCAGGATGCCCATTTGCACAAAGAACTCGAACGCGCCGCAGGCCATGCGCGGGCTATCCTGGAGGTCGCCATGGGCCGACTTGCCGATGCGGAAGGCTTATGGGGCGCTTGACGTCCTTGTTGGCCGAATTCTCGCCCCAAGGGTCGGCTCAATAATCTTTGCAAAGCTGCGTCAACGATGCGGCAGACAGCATCGTTGGCGGGGTTGGATCAGCCAAGCATCTCCAGCAAGGCCTTGGCGGCGGGCTCGGATGACGCTGGGTTCTGACCAGTGATCAGTAGGCCGTCGCTGACCACGTACGGCTCCCAGTCACCGCCTTTGCTGTAATTGCCACCGTTCTTTCTCAGCATGTCTTCCACCAGGAACGGCACCACTTTGGTCAGGCCGACGGCCTCTTCCTCGGTATTGGTGAAACCGGTGACCGATTTGCCTTGGACCAGCGGTTTGCCATCAGCCGACTTCACGTGGCGCAGCACGCCGGGTGCGTGGCATACGGCAGCGACCGGCTTGCCGGCGGTCAGCATGGCTTCAATCAGCGCGATCGATGTGGCGTCTTCGGCCAGATCCCATAGCGGGCCGTGGCCGCCCGGATAGAACACTGCGTCGAAGGCGGCGGCCGAGACATCCTTCAGCTTCTGTGTGCTGGCCAGTACGGCCTGAGCCGCCGGGTCATTCTTGAAACGGCGAGTGGCATCGGTCTGCGTCGACGGATCGTCGCTCTTCGGATCCAGCGGCGGCTGTCCGCCATGCGGCGAGGCCACCGTGATCTGCGCGCCAGCGTCCTTGAACACGTAGTAAGGCGCGGCGAATTCCTCCAGCCAGAAACCCGTCTTCTTGCCGGTGTCGCCCAGTTGATCGTGAGAAGTGAGAATCATCAGAATTTTCATGAAGCATCTCCTTTGAATGGTGGATCGCGAAGCGAGGTGTCCTGCCGCCGAGGTCTCATTCGCTGGCGACGCGCATCTTCAGCTTAGCAAAATTGCCGCCGTTGAGCATGCCGATGAAAGCCAGTCGCGCCTGTATAGCATCCGGCGCGAGCACCACGCTGATGCCCGGGTAGCGCACGATAACGACGTCGCCGTTTAAACGGATGGATGCGGGCCGGACTACCTCGTCGATGTCCGTTTCGTGGCGACTTGCCCAATCATCGTCAGCCGTAGATTCATGCTTTCGCGCCGTCATAGTGCTGTAGTTCCAAGGCATCCAGGTCGATTGCCGGTACGCATCGCAGGTTGACCGCACGAACCGCAGACCCGTCTGGATTCGTTCCATGGGCGAAAGCTTCTGTACCGCAGCTCTCGCAAAACCGATGTTCGATTCTGTGCGTGTTGAATGTGTAGGAGCGAAGGGATTCCTGGCCCTGTATTAATGTGAATTGCTCCGCTGGAAAGAAAGATAACAAAAATCCTTTCCGTCGGCAGTGAGAACAATTGCAACTCAACGCCTGGGTTGGCAGTTGAGCGTCAACCTTGAATTGAACAGCTCCGCAGTGACAGCTTCCTTCAAATGACATTGGGACTCCTTATATGCGAATTACGGCCTTGGCGGACGCTGCTTGTTTGCATGAGGCCTTGGTTGATAAGCCATAAATACTACGCCGGGCGTTTGCGTCGGTCGAGGGGTTTCTGAGGAAGCCAGTTTCCCTGCCATGCTGCGGAGTATCCGATTACGGTGACTGCGTTA